>NZ_JBHSEB010000103.1:0-5002 GCF_042651925.1 Catenibacterium sp. GCM10023432
CAAACAAGAATTATTCATTACTATGTGTGCCTTGGAGCCGCAGGCGGAAAGGAATGGAAGGTTAATATGACATACCGTTTAAACTATCATGTATGCCCAGAACATGGATGGATTAATGATCCAAATGGCTTTTCTTATTTCCAAGGATACTATCACTTATTTTATCAATACTACCCAGACGAACCTATATGGGGACCAATGCATTGGGCTCATATTAGAAGTAAGGATTTAGTTCATTGGGAAAACTTACCTATCGCATTAACACCTGGAGATAAAGAAGATCTTGATGGCTGTTTCTCAGGAAGTGCAATAGAGTACAACAATTGTTTATATTTAATCTATACAGGTAATATTTATGATGATCCTGAACATATCACATTTCATCAGAATGTGAATATTGCCTGGAGTGAAGATGGGATTCATTTTCATAAATATGAAAACAATCCAGTTATTGCCCATCCACCTCTAGATAATACAATTCATTTCCGTGATCCTAAGGTATGGCGAGAAGATGATCATTTTAAGATGATTATTGGTGGTCAGAAAGAGGATGGAAGAGGGCATGTATTGATTTATCAGTCAGATGATTTAATCAATTGGGACTATTTAGGTGAATATGGACATGCATCAACTATTGATCATGAAGGGAAGATGTGGGAATGCCCTGATTTATTTAGACTCAATGGAGTGAATGTATTATTGATGTCACCACAAGGTATTAAAGAAGATGGTGAAAAATACAGAAACTACCATCAAACAGGCTATAAGATCAAAGATACATTTATTGAATTAGATCATGGTCATGACTTCTATGCAGCGACTACAATGTTGGCGCCTGATGGAAGACGTATATTAATGGCCTGGATGGATATGTGGCATAGTGAATTCCCTGAAAAAGAAGAAGGGTGGTCAGGGGCTATGACCTTCCCTAGAGAACTTACTATTCATGATAATCATCTTTATATGATGCCAGTAGAAGAACTTGCATTATTAAGATGTGAATCTAAAAAAGTAGAAGTCACAGACTATTTACTTCCATCTAAGCAGGTAGAAATAGATTTAGACTTATATGAAGGAATGACTCTTATGTTAGGTGATCTTTATACACTTACAGTGAATAACCATAAAATCGTTGTATTGAACCAGACAGAACGTGTAGGGACTATTAAAGACTATCAGTCTATGAAGATTTTAATTGATTCAAGTAGTGTAGAAGTATTCATCAACAATGGAGAACTTGTCTTTAGTGATCGTGTGTATTTTAAAGACACACCAGTCCTTTCGCTTGATAGAAAGACAATATGTCTTATCACTACTCTAGGAGAAAAAGGTATATAATATATACCAAGGAGGAATGATTCCAAATGAAAAAAATAGAATTTAAACCAATGCTGATTTCTATTATTCTTGTATTATTGATTTATTATTTCTATACACCAGCATTGAATATTCATGCGATAGAATTCTGGATTTTCTTAATTGTTGCAATATGTATCTATGGTGCGGCATCTTCTTATAGTACGTTACTTGGTAAGAAATTCAAGCCTGAAAAGGTAGGCTATTTAGGTGCTGCAGTGGCAGTGATTGTGGCAGGTATTTTAGTGACTGATTTATTCACAAGTAAGATTTTCCATGCATCACGTTATGCAAGTCGTATAGAAGTAGAAAATGTAAAGTTTAATAATAAGACATTACATGAAGTAGACTTCTCTAAGACACCTATTATTGACCGTAAAAGCACTGTGAAGCTTGGTGATAAGGTGATGGGTGAGATTCCAGAATATGTATCTCAGTTTGAAGTAAGTGATGATTATACACAGATTTCTTATAAGAATAGTGTTTATCGTGTCACACCACTTGAATATGCAAGTTTCTTTAAATATTTGACTAACAGTAAGAATGGTATTCCTGCCTATATTACAGTAAATTCTACAAATGGTAAGACAGATATCGTTAAGTTAAAAGATTTAGGTTTAGATGGTATGAAATATGTACCTTCTGCCATTCTTAATCAAAATTTAAATCGTAAACTACAATTATCTTATCCTACATCCATCTTTGGTTCTCCTTCATTTGAAGTAGATGAAAAAGGGCATCCTTGGTATGTATGTACAACATATACTTACTTTGGTGTTGGTAATAAGAAGAAGGTCACAGGTGCTGTCCTCTTTGATCCAATTACTGGTAAATCTAAGAAATATGATAAAGGCAAAGTACCAAAATGGGTGGATCGTGTATATCCAGAAGAACTCATTATGACTGAAATCGATGAAAACGGAAGCTTACAGGATGGGTTCTTTAACTCAGTCTTAGGACAGAAGAATGTCACTGTCACATCTGAAGGTTATAATTATTTAGAAAAAGATGGTGATATCTGGATTTATAGTGGTATTACTTCTGCAAATAAAGATTCATCTAACTTAGGCTTTGTATTATCTAACTTACGTACACATCAGACTTTACGTTTCTCATGTTCTGGCGCAAATGAAAAAGCTGCTATGAAATCTGCAGAAGGTGAAGTGAAGAACTATGGCTATGATGCCACATTCCCATTATTAGTCAATGTAGGTGGTCATCCAGTTTATTTGATTTCACTTAAAGACAGTGGAGGATTGATTAAACAGTATGCGATGGTCGATGCGAAAGATTATCAGAAGGTCTCTGTTTATTCTGCAGATTCAGTCAAGAATCTTGAATTATTGAAGAAAAGTTTCCTTTCTTCTCAAACAATTACAGAAGAGTCTGATGCAGAAACTAAGAAGAAGGATATCACAATCGCAAATGTACAGATTCTTAATGTAGATGGTAAATCGAAGCTATTTATCGTGGATACAGAAGGTAATAAATACAAAGCAGTCATTACATCAGAAAATGAAAACACACTTGCTTTCTTAAAAACAGGTGAAACAATTCATATTCGTTATATTGAAATGAAAGATGTAAATATTATAAAGAATGTAGGTGAATAAGATGAAAAGAATCATGAAGGTTTTCGCAATTACATTTGTATGTTTATCTTTATGTGGATGTTCTTATTTCAAGTCTAAGATGAATGATATTAAAGGCAGTTTAATTGGGAATGGCTATACAATTGATACTTATGATAATTATGGAAATAAGGTTTTTGAAACAAACGGACAGAAAATCAAAATCACTGGTAATAAAGTAAAAGAATCGTCATATAATTCTGATGGTAGTGTAAAAGAAACATATAGTCTTTCTTCAGTCATTACAATCACAATTGATGGGAATGAAATAGAAAGCTGTGGTGATACTTGTATCTTTGAACAAAAGGGTTTGGATGCAGAAGTAGACTTTACGAAGAAGCATATTAATAGTAGAGCAGATGGTATTACGGCCAATACCGCTATCGCGAATTACTTAAATAAGTATAAGAACTTATTTGGTAAGAGAAGAGTTGTAGTCGTTAAATCTCAATTAGGTCAGCCTATTAAGGCATATCAGGGTGATGATGTTTATTGGGAAATTCCTGATAATCTTCCTAAAATGACGAAACTCATGATTGATGGTAAGGCACTTTATATTCATCGTGCGAATTTCCAGATTATTGATTCTGATTGTTTAACAGAAGAATAGCAAGTCTACTCTTTTTTAGTTGACTATGAACCTTACTTTTGGGTTAGAATAGTATTATGGAGGATATGTTTATGGAAAAATCAAAAGTATATTTTACAGACTTTCGTACACGTGTTGGTGTGAGTTTAACTGAAAAGTTACAGCGTTTAATCAAGAAAGCAGGTATAACTGATATAGACATGGATGGTAAGTTTGTTGCCATCAAGATGCATTTTGGTGAATTAGGTAACCTATCATACTTACGTCCTAACTATGCGAAAGCAGTCGCAGATGTCGTTAAGGAATGTGGAGGGAAACCATTCTTAACAGATTGTAATACTTTATATCCAGGCTCTAGAAAGAACGCACTAGAACATTTAGATTGTGCGAATATCAATGGTTTTAATACAATCACTGCAGGCTGTCAGATCATTATTGGAGATGGTTTAAGAGGAACTGATGATATTACAGTACCTGTAAGAAATGGTGAATATTGTAAAGAAGCCTATATTGGTCGTGCAGTCATGGATGCGGATATCTTTATTAGCTTAACTCATTTTAAGGGACATGAATCTACAGGTTTTGGTGGTGCGATTAAGAATATTGGTATGGGCTGTGGAAGCCGTGCAGGTAAGATGCATCAGCATAATTCAGGCAAACCAATTGTACATGATGACCTATGTAGAGGATGTCATCGCTGTGCTAAAGAATGTGGCAGTGACGCAATCACTTATGAAAATGGAAAAGCAGTCATCAATCAGGATATCTGTAAAGGATGTGGCAGATGTATTGGGGCTTGTGCATTTGATGCCATTGAAAATCAGAACTGGAATGCCAATGAAATACTTGGTAGAAAAATGGCTGAGTATTCGCAGGCAGTATGTGATGGAAGACCAACATTCCATATTAGTCTTGTAAGAGATATCTCACCTAACTGTGACTGTCATGGTGAAAACGATGCACCTATCTTACCAGATGTTGGTATCTTTGCGTCATTTGATCCCGTTGCCTTAGATCAGGCATGTGTAGATGCATGCTTACATGCAACACCTATGCCTAATAGTCAGTTATCTGATAACTTAGCTGATCCACATTGGCATCATCATCATGATAACTTCCTAGATTCAAATCCTAATGTCAGATGGAAAGAAACATTAGAACATGCAGAAAAGATTGGTTTAGGTACAAGAGAATATGAACTTATTCAAATGAAATAATAAAAAAGAAGAATTGAAATAACTCAATTCTTCTTTTCATCTGTTTGTTTACGATATTGTGTGGGTGAACAATGATAAGTCTTACTAAACTTTTTAGAAAAGGCCAGAGCATCAATAAAGCCCACACTGGCTGCAATTGTAGGTAATTTAAAATAACTAGGGGTTTCCCAAATTTTAATTATCACGTAGTATGGGGTGATGCTCACCCC
>NZ_JBHSEB010000104.1:0-553 GCF_042651925.1 Catenibacterium sp. GCM10023432
CAAGAAAGTCCATGTCAGCTATAACCTCAACAATCAAGCTATAAGAAGCAATGGAATAGGGAATCATATCTTCAATAAGAACTGCATGAGTAGATCCGCATTCAGGACATCTTAATCTTTGTATTGTGACTTTATGACTGCGTTTAAAGAAATCAACATAGCGACTATAAGATGCATGTGCACGGAGACCTTTGGAATTACATTTAGGGCATGACAGTTCATTGAAGTTCAGGGATTGAATAATCTTTTTATATTGATTTTCAGTAATATGCTTGATTTTAGATGAAAGTTTTATTATTATCATAGTGTTCTTATTGGACAGGATAAGCATCTCGGTCGCCAAACTTTCGATGCTTATCCTTTTTTTCTTTCTATAGATTTATTGACCTTAAGAACATGATAAATGATTTATGAAATAAACAAAATAGATGGCAGAAAACTGCCCCTAAAAAGTTTACAGCCCAAAAGCAAAGCCAGGAGTTCTAAACTGGTTCAAAAGTCAAGGACAGAATGTTGACAGTCCCTGCTAAATGAGCATCACCGCAAGGTGATG
>NZ_JBHSEB010000105.1:0-1893 GCF_042651925.1 Catenibacterium sp. GCM10023432
ATAAAAATACATTATTATATAGGGTAATATAATTTGCAGTCATCAGATGGGTAGAGTTTGCGGTTTAACAATCAGTTTAAAAAAATGTAGACGTTTTATGTCTACATTTTTTATTGAGTATTCCGCTAATTGAAGACCACTCGTTTACGGTAGAGAAGTCCACCCAATACGCTGACCAAGCCCACACCACTCAAAAATTGAATACGCTCAAAAGTCCACTATGGATTTGAAAAAGGCATGACAATTTTTTATCATTGTTATGCCTTTCCTAGTTTTATTGTTTTATTCTTGAGTATTCTTCGAGTAATGATTTTCCGTGTAAAGTAATTAGATAGGAACTATTAATGATTCTATCTAAAATAGCGTCTGCAATAGGTCCTCCATCTAATAATTGATGCCATCCATCGAATGAGTATTGACTACAGAAAATGGTTGATTTTTTATTACAACGAATTTCCATCAACTCTAGAAGGTCGCTTCTTTCAGATTCGTTTGTTGGTTTCAATAAAAATTCATCGATGATCAACAGATCATACTTCCCCAATCTCTTTAAGTATTCATTGTATTTTCCTTGAATTCTCTTTTCTTCAAATTTTGAAAATAATTCAGGCAGTCTGATATACAGCACTGTCTTTCTATTACGACAGGCATGTACGCCTAATGCATTAGAGAGCCATGTCTTTCCACAGCCTGAAGCACCTACAAATATAATATTGAGACCTTTTTCTATGTAGTTGTTTGTAGCCAGTTCTTCCATCTGAGAACGATTAAGTTTTCTATCTGGATTATAGTTGATATCTTCTATGCTCGCTGTAGAATCATAAAAATGGGCATCTTTTATATATTTTGTGATTGTATGATTGACTCTGCTTTCATATTCCATATCAATCTAAAATGGTACCCATAAGGAGGACAACAACCTGACAGTTGTGATACCCACCTTGTGGGTATCTTTTTGTCGTTTCGTTGTTGAAATTATACTATGGCTAAAAGGTTCACTAATGAAGAAATTAAGTTATTATCCAACTCACCATATGTCAAGAATGTAAGAAAAAACAGACTGACATTCACTTATGAATTCAGATGCATTCTATATGATGAATGGATCAAGCAGCCATCTACTTCTCAGATAAGAGGTGTACTTAAATCATACGGCTTTGACTGTTCGATGTTAGGGAACGATGTGATAAAAAAAATCAACGGTACCTTTAAGCGCTATGGTCATCCAACTAACGGAAAAAACAAGGTATCTAGAAAGCATGATTCTATTGAAAAGTATGACAATGAATCTCTGATTGATTTTGGAATATTCGTAAAAACAGGAAGTCTAATTAGATTCAGTTCTGAATTCATCGATAAAGCCTATAAAGAATACCCTTCTGTATCTATTGAAGCTCAGCTTGAATCCTATGGTCTTGATCCCGAAAAAGTCGGATATCATAGAATATATAGATTAAAAAAGAAACTTGAAAATCAAGGAAAACCTAAAGAAAAGATATGTGCTGATGCAGTAGAAAAATACACTAGTCATCCATATGTTCAAAGATGTACATCAAATCACTTCACACTCAAGAAGCAGTTCTATGACGAATCTCTGATGTTCATTGGTTATCCCATTGATGAGATTCTTGGCATATTTGAGATTGATGGTTCTGATCTACCTATTAGAGTGCGTGGGGCTAGTATAAATTTAGTGCCAGTCAAATAGAGAAAATATCTAAAAAAAGAATTGAAAAACATTCGAAAGAATACTAGTCTGAAACATGAAAATAGAGGTGTTAAAAATGGCAGAAAATAAAGTGATAGACAAACAGTTTAAATTAGATGCAGTTCAATATAGAAAGGATCATCCTGAACTTACTTTTCAACAGGTTGCTGATAATCTAGGAGTTT
>NZ_JBHSEB010000106.1:0-24366 GCF_042651925.1 Catenibacterium sp. GCM10023432
GATCACCAAAATTTCTTTTATCAATACTGCCAATAAAACTTGTATAAATACCTTCAGCAGCCTGTAGTGCTGCAATTAATGCATAAGAAGTAAATCTTGAGACAACACCATCACATGGACCTAGACCAATGATATCAGACCAGTCTGTATTCAGCTGCTGCTGGATTTTTACAATCGTCTTATCTCCAGCATTTGTCTTTTTAAACCAGTTGATTGATACTAGTCCCATCCAAACTTTCCAGTCAATGATGCCTGTTACTGGAAGTCCTGCATCTTCCTGGTACTGCTTTACAGCATTCACTCCAGCCGTATAATAAACTCCTGTAATTCCTCCAGCATTATACCCCTTTACAAACAATGCACACTGCAGAATGCATACATTTGGATTTCCTGGATCATTAGCATTCATTTTGGAAATATCACTTAAAGATCTCATTTTATTTAAAGTGATATTTCCTACTGTTCCTGTTACTGGAGAGATTCCATTTTCAATCTGAAAGGCTCTGATAATCCCCTTGCATGTACCTGTACCAGTCAAGCCGTCCTCATCCAGCTTTACCCATTCAGAACGATGACCATACATGCTGTTTAAATATTTCTGTGCCTTTCTAACATTTTCATCTGCCATTATTACTATCCTCCTATTTTGTTAACTACTATACGTAGAATTCATACCGGTATTCTTTCTACATTTTTATCATACATTCATTCAGAAGCACCATTGTGCCTTTCGCATTTCATTAATATAAGCTATCAAATGAAATTGCTCCTGTTACTTTACCGTTTACTACAATTACTACTCTATCACCTTTGATTTGAATCACTTTATATTGATCATAATCAGTAATATATATCATCACTATTTGGTGCAATTAATACTTATCCATGTTAAAATTTAATATGTTATAAATAGCGAGGTATCGAAAATGGAAATATTAACTGTCAAAAATAATAAATTGGATTATCCAACTCTCAAAAAAGTCATCTTTCACTTCTTTCCCACATTCTTTACATTATTCCTAATAGTTGCATTCTGTCTTTCATGGATTACTTTGTTTATGAATCTATCTGCAGGACATATTATTTACAGTGTAATAAGTGTTATTAATTTAATACTTATATGTTCTCAACCAAGAATGCTATCAAAAATAATCATAAAAAATCGTAATAAGTCACTCCAGACAGATGAATATATCTATGACTTGGTCTTTTATGAAGATAAACTAACTACAGTGGTAGACTCAGTAGAAAATAAAGCTTCCATAAAATATACGAATATAAAAAACATAATAGAAACTAAAGATGTCGTATTATTCACAAGTAAAGCAGGCTTTAAAATCTATTTTGAAAAGAAGAATGCCAGCATTGAAGATATTGAGAGATTACATGCATTTTTTGATAAGCAGAACATCACATGGAGAAAATCAATTCTATAGTAAAGAAAACCTCTTTGATTCTCATATCAAAGAGGTTTTCTAATGCTTATAATTCTACTTTCTTACCGCCATACTTTCTTACTTTAAGAATATGACAAGACCCTTCACCAAAATACTTTTCAATTTCATTCTTATATGTTTCTACATAATCATCTTCTACAAAGGCCTGGATCGTACCTGCAAATCCTCCACCATGTACTCTACATACACCTTTATTACCTAGGATATCTTCAGATAAGCCTAAGGCAATAGAAACAGCCTGATTTGTTTCATCATGGTTAGAATAGATATTCTGTAAGTATTTATAAGAACTGTCTCCTGATGATTTGATGACTGACTTGAATGTATCAAAGTCATTGTTCTTTAAGGCAGATACTGCTTTTTCTACTCTTGCATCTTCCTTAAAGAAGTGTAATGCACGGATGACACAGCGGTCACTCATCTTTTCACGTAATTCAGGAATATGTGCTTTAAATTCTTCTTCTGATACTTCTCTTAAGAATTCTTTTCCAAAGAAGTGTGCTACTTCCTTCATTTCTGTAGGAATGGCAGCATAATCATCAGTTAAGTCTGCATGAGATGCATGAACATCTACAATACATAAACTATGATGGAATGAAGAGAAATCAACATCTACTTTTTCTACAACAGGATGATCATTGTCTTTAAAGTCAATATGAATAAGAGCACCTACTGAACTTGCACACTGGTCCATTAATCCACATGGTTTACCAAAATATACGTTTTCAGTATACTGACCAATCTGTGCAATCAATACTGGACTTACTGTCATATCATTATATAAACCTGATAATACAGTACCAATCATGACTTCAAATGCTGCTGATGAAGAAAGACCAGACCCCTGTAATACTTCACTTGTCATATAAGCTTCAAAACCACCAATATGAAGACCTAATTCCTTAAAGCGTGCAAGAGTACCTCTAATTAATCCTTCTGAAGTACCTTCTTCTTCAGCTTTCTTTTCTAAGTCATCTAAAGCTACAGCCTTTAAGTCATAATCATCAGATAATACCTTAATTTCACCATCTCTAGGTGCTGTAATCGCAATAATATCTAAGTTAATTGCAGCAGCTAATACTTCACCATGCTGGTGGTCTGTATGGTTACCAGATACTTCACTTCTACCTGGTGCTGAGAATACTTCTACTTCCTTATCACCATAAAGTGAAATAAACTTTTCAATAGCTGCAATATATCTTTCTTTCTGAGCATCTAATAAAGACTCATCTACATAAATATCAGTTAATAAAGCATCTGCCTGACCATTTCTAATATCTTCAATAATCTGTGTTGCAAGTTTCATTATTTAATTACCTCTAAACAATAAGATGTCTGTGCATCAAATGTTTCTCCCCTTCTTAAAATAGTGCTTGGATTCTTTTCAATATGAATAGCGTCTGGTAAGTTCTGTGTTTCAATACATACTGCATCTCTCGCATTATAAGGTTCACCATTCTTACCAATACGTCCATCTAGATAGTTTGCGGTATAGATCTGTGCTCCTGGTAAAGTAGTAGATACTGTTAATCTTCTACCACTTTCTTCATCTTCTAATACAACCTGGTTCTTATCTGTAGTAAAGAAGAAATGATGGTCAAAACCATTACCAAGTTTTAATTGTGGATGATCTACTTCTACACGTTCACCAATCTTTGCAGGTATTCTAAAGTCAAATGGAGTACCTTCTACAGCTTCCTTTTCACCTGTAGCAAGACCATCTGCATCTACATGTTCATAATAATCAGCATCAATCTTTAAAGTGTGATTATAGATATTGTGTTTATGTCCTGATAAGTTGAAATATGAATGGTTAGTAATATTAATTAAAGTATCCTTATCACTCGTAGCATGATAAGAAATAGTTAATGTAGTACCCTCTAAATGATAAGTAGCACTAAAATCCATATTACCTGGATAACCTTCTTCTCCATCCTTTGCATGATAAGCAAACTTAATAGTATAATCATCTAAGATTTCATAATCAAAGATCTGATAACTAAATCCTTTAATACCACCATGTAAGCTATTAGGACCATTATTAATAGGTAAATGATATGTTTCACCATTTAATTCAAATGTTCCTTTTCCAATTCTATTCGCAACTCTACCTACTAATGCACCTAGATAACCATCTAGAGTCTGATATTGATTAAAGTCATCATAACCTAATACAACATCACCTTTTACTCCATTCTTATCTTCAACAATCATCTTAATAATAGTACAACCAAATGTTGAGACAACTACTTCCATCTCTTCATTCTTTAATGATAAATTTTCAATATTTCCAATTTTTTCTATTACTTCTATCACATTTATTCACCTCATCTTCGGAAACATAGATAATTCATACCTATTACTTAATATATTTTATCATGTTATGAATAATTATGTATACGCTTTCCAGAAAAAGTGATGAATTAACAGACTATTTTATTAACCAGTATTTTTTAAAATGGACACTGTTGAATGGACACTATAGAAAAGTAGATTTATTTTGTAAAGTGGAGCCCCTTTTAAGGACATTAAATAAAAAAGCACTTAATTAGAAATGAAAATATCCTCTAGGTGTATAAACCTTGAGGATGTTTTTACATACTATGTTTTTAATGCACTTTTTCCAATTCACTACTTGTTTCAGATCTAGTTTGATATCGTCCTCCTTGAAAGGGGGGGGTGATATATTTTGGCTTTCGAGTTTTTCATTACCGTCATGGCAGGTGTTCTTACTTATTACATTTGCAAATGGTTAGACGAATTTTTTAAACGATAACTAGCCTAGTGTTAAACCACTATAAAAGTTAGAAAAGGTAAGGATCTGCCAATCCTTACCTTTTCGTTTGATATATTTTGGTTTCCGACTTCAAATGAAGTTTAACACTTAACCTCAATATAATCAAGTCGTCACATATAGAAACTAGCGCAGTTTATTTTTTTCACTTCATATATTTAGTCTAAAAAAGGACTCGTGATGAGTCCTCTACATTAACAATCATACTGAGTGAATACGTCACTAACTGGTAAATCGTTTTCGATGTTTTCAATTGTATGTGCAAGTAATCCTGCAACAGATACAGAAACAAGCTTATCAAATTTCTTTTCTTGTGGAATTTCGATAGTGTTAGTAATAACAACTTCTTTTGCCGCACAAGTAGATAATCTTTCAATAGCAGGTCCAGAAAGTACACCGTGAGTACATGCAATATATACATCCTTAGCACCTTTCTGTTTTAACATATCAACACCAGCTGTAATAGTACCAGCTGTATCAATCATATCATCAATTAAGATACAGTTCTTACCTTCAACATTACCGATGATACCCATAACTTCAGCAACGTTTGGTTTAGGTCTTCTCTTATCGATGATAGCGATAGGACAATCAAATGCTTCAGACATCTTACGAGCTCTAGTAGCTCCTCCGTGGTCAGGTGATACAACACATAAATCCTGAACCTTCTTCTTACGGAAGTATTTGATTAATAGTGGTAAAGCCTGCATTTCATCTACTGGAATATCAAAGAATCCCTGAATCTGAGCTGCATGTAAGTCAACAGTTACAACACGGTTAACACCAGCTGTAGTTAATAAATCTGCAACTAACTTAGAAGTGATTGGCTGTCTAGGTTTAGCTTTACGATCCTGTCTAGCATATCCGAAATATGGAATAACTGCAGTAATTTCACGAGCAGAAGCACGTTTTAAAGCATCAGTTAATACTAAGATTTCCATTAAGTTTTCAGTTACTGGATTAGAAGTAGACTGAACAATGAATACGTCCTTACCACGAACAGATTCACCGATTTCACATAAGATTTCACCATCTGCGAAGTGATGAACTTTGCAGTCTCCAACCTTAGTACCTAAAATGCTTGCGATATCCTGAGCTAATTTCTTGCTTGAAGATAAAGAAAATACTGTAATTTTGTTTCTCATATGTGTCCCCTTTTTTTATTTCTTGTTTCTTTCGTTATAAATCTTCATACGTTTTTCTTCTAAAACCTTTGCATAGCCAGGTTTATTCACCTGTCTAGCACGTGCGATAGACATTGCACCATCTTCTACATTTTCTGTTACAGTAGATCCAGCCGCAACAAATGCGCCTTCACCAACAGTCACTGGTGCAACTAAATTTGAATTACATCCAATAAATGCATTGTTTCCAATAACAGTCATTGACTTATTCTTACCGTCATAATTGCTTGTGATAGTACCACAACCAATATTAACGCCATCGCCTACTTTAGCATCACCGATATAAGTAAGATGAGCAGACTTGCTTCCCTTACCAAAATCAGCTTTCTTCATTTCCACAAAGTTACCAATGTGTACATTCTCTCTAATATGACAATTAGTTCTTAGTCTTGCATAAGGACCAATATCAGTACCGCTTTCTACAACAGAATCGCTTAATACTGAGAACTTGATTTCCACATTATCCTTAATATCTACATCTGTAAATTCACAATAAGGACCAATATGACAGTGGGCCCCTATAGTAGTATGTCCCTTGATAATACAACCTGGTTCAATGATTGTATCTTTACCAATCACAACATCAGTACCAATATATGTGTTATCAGTATCTACAATAGTTACGCCATTTAATAACCAGTTCTTATTTACTCTCTTCTGAAGTAACTTAGTTGCTTCAGCAAGCTGAACACGGTCATTAATGCCTCCTACTTCACTGAAATCCTGAATCTTATAGCCATCAACCTTCTTGCCTTCTTCATTCATGATTCCAATTAAATCTGTAATATAATACTCACCCTGAGCATTGTTGTTTGTTACTTTCTTTAAAGCTTCAAACATTGATTTGTTATCAAAACAGTATTCACCTACGTTCATCTCAGTGATATCCATCTGAGATTCCTGTAAGTCTTTGAATTCTACAATTCCTGTTACCTGGCCATCTTCCTTAATAATACGACCAAATGGAAGTGACAAGTCACAATCACATGTCATTACAGTACCACTATTCTTACCATTCATATGATAATCAATAAGTCCCTGTAATGTCTCTGCAGTAATTAAAGGTGCATCACCATTTAATACAAGAGTGATTCCTTCTTTATCCCCTAGAACACTTTCTGCCATCATGACAGCATGTCCAGAGCCTTTCTGCTCTTCCTGTAAGACAGTAGTGACGTCGTTATCTAACAAAGCCTTGACCTGGTCAGCCCCATGTCCAACAACAACGACTGTTTCTGCGATATCTAACTTCTTTAATTCATCCACCACATGATTGATCATTGGTTTATATAAAACTTCATGAACAACCTTAGGTGCATCTGACTTCATACGAGTACCTTTACCCGCAGCTAAGACAACTGCATAAACTTTCATCGACATATCTCCTTTTTTTCCCTTACATTCTAGCAAAATTCAATTCAAAATAAAAGAGAAAAGGCGCAAGTTATCCCTTTTTCCTTTTCTCTGGATAGTAAATCTGTGTTTTTATTGCAAAACTATATTTCTTTTTAAAATATGGAAGCACTTTATCAATTAATTCAGGATCTTGAGTCATACCAAAAACAGATGAACCACTACCTGACATAAGAGCACCATCAAAACCAAAGTTCATCATATCATCCTTAATATACTGGATATCCTGTACCATCTTAATAGAAGGAGCTTCTAAAGTATTACCTAAACAATCTACAACACCCTGATAATCATTCTTTTCAATTGCATGCTTCATTAAATCAATATCTGGATGAACAGCAGTTTCTATATCTAAATCATCAAAACATTTCTTTGTAGAAACACCTTTCTTAGGTTTTACAATCAATAAATGACAATTAAAACGTGAACGATCAATAAAATGTAGATTTTCACCAATACCACCTACAACCGCAATACGATTCCATACACAAAATGGAATATCTGCACCAATCTCTTTACCCATTTCACACATATCCTGATAAGACATACGTAAATGGAATAAACTGTTCATTGCACGGAAGATGGCAGCACCATCGGCACTTCCTCCACCCATTCCAGCTTGAGAGGGAATATGCTTATAACAGTGGATTCTTACACCACTTTGGATATCAAACTTCTTGATTAATGCATCTGCTACCTTATACATAATGTTACGTTCATCAGTAGGTACACGGTATGTGTTTGTAGTAATTTCTATACCTTTTTCAATAGGATCAATAAGAATCAAATCATGAAGACCAATAGGAGCCATAATCATATTTAATTCATGATATCCATCTTCTCTTTCACTTACTACATCTAATGCAAGGTTTATTTTCGCATAAGCACGAATCTTCATAGTGTATGACCCCTTTCTAGTATTCTTATATAGTCATCAATGTTTAATTCCTCAGCACGTTTATTGACAGGAATACCACATGATTCTAATAATTCTTTTGTTTGATCATGATATAAAGACTTTAAGTTATTATAGAGTGTTTTTCTTTTTGCGGTATAACTTGCCTCAATAAGATCAATCAATTCCTGTGATATAACACGTTCTTTATGAATAGAAATAACAGCACTATCTACATGAGGTGCTGGCATGAATACATGTCTAGGCACATTCAATTCATATTGAACATCTCCTACATAATCAATCATCATCTTTAAAGGACTCTTTTCTTCAGAACAGAGTTTTAGTGCGACTTCCTTTTGTACCATAGCGACTAAACGATTAATAGGTGTAGAAGAAGATACAATCTTTGTGATGATTTTAGAAGTAATATAATAAGGAAGATTTGTGACAACACAGATATCCTTATAGTCCTTTAGTTTATTACATGCTTCTTCTAAATCAGCTTTCATAAAGTCCTGGAAGATGATTTCCACATTATCATGTCCTTCTAAAGAGAATGATAATACTTCCTTTAAACGTTCATCTATTTCAAAGCATAATATTTTACCAGCTTTATTAGAGAGCTGTTCTGTAAGAGCACCTATACCAGGTCCTATTTCAATAACTGCTGTCTCCTTATCCAGCGAAGCATGATCTGCGATACTTTGAATAATACCTGGATCTACTAAGAAGTTCTGTCCATATTTCTTAGAAGGCTTTAAGTTAAATTTATTTAATATGAATTCTGTATTTGATTTTTTTGCGATATTTTCCATATCATTTATTATATAGGATATGTAAAGAAAAGACCATTGAGTTCCCTGAAAAATTCTTCTATAATGGTCGAAAAGGTGATGTATATGGATAGAAAAACAAGAATAATGGAAATAATAAGTAGTAGTGATAAACCTGTTTCAGCAAGTAAAATTGCGAAAGAATTAGGTGTTTCTAGACAGATTATTGTAGGAGATGTTGCATTACTAAGAGCATCGGGAGAAGATATTACTGCAACACCTAGAGGATATATATTAGAAACAAATAGAAGTAATCATTATACAATTGCAGTAAAGCATAATAATGATCAATTAGAAGAAGAATTAAATACTATTGTAGATTTAGGTGGTAAGGTTGAAGATGTAATAGTAGAACATCCTCTTTATGGAGAAATCAAAGGAAATCTTCATATATATTCACGTTATGATGTATCTAAGTTCATGTCTGCAGTAAAGGATCATGATATCGCACCTCTTTCTCTATTAACAGATGGTGTTCACTTGCATACAATTACAGCACCTGATGAAGAAACATTAGAACGTATTAAAGAAGCACTGGATGAAAAGCATATATTATTAAAATAATAGGTTTTTAATTTCATCTTTAAAGAAATAGATAAATAATGTGTTTCCAACAAATGGTAAAACTAACTTAAAACATAATATTGTAGGTAGTGAATAAATTGAATATACATAAAAAAGAGTCAGCAGATAATGTCTACTGACTCTTTAATGCTTTAAGTACTTCTTCTTTTGTAATACCCATCATATTCAGTCTCTTAAATAATGCTTTCGCATTACCATAACCTAAATGAAAGGCATCATAGACCTGTAGTCTTCTCTTCTTATTTCCTAATACATCTAGATCAATAAATTCATCCCATGAAATAGATTCTTCAGCATCACTAAATGTGACTGCATTCTCTAATGCTTCAATAATTGCATCATGCCTTGCTTCCGCAATACCAAGTTTCTTCACACCCTTGGCATCTTTTTTTGCGACAAAGGCATGCTTCGCATTAGGAACAGCCTGAATGACTTTATTTCTAATCTGTGTACCAGGATAATCAGGGTCTGTTAAGACAATGACGCCACGTGTCTGGGCAGCAGTTTTAATGAGAGATAGAATATCTTCGTTGATTCCTGACCCAGATGTTTCAATTGTATCTACATCAAATAACTGTTTAAGTGTTGCTGTATCTGTTTTACCTTCTACTACAACAACTTCTTTAATCTTTCTCACAATAGTCTCCTAACTCAGTAAGTCAATCATACGTTCTATTGTACGCTTGACATCTCCCTGATCATAATAATAATCGAAATCTTTCTCAACCATTACAGTGAGTATAAGGCAGCATGTATCATAATCAGCCTGTGAAAGGGTTATACCCTTCACAGGTTTCTTTTTATACTTGTAGTCGCCTAATTCTTGTAATACACGTCTATATATTACAGGGTTATTCTTACAGGCTAATTTCTTTAATACAGAAATCTTATTATAATTCAGTTTTGATCTTATAAAGCCTAGAATAGCCCTACCTCGCGAGGGCGGGGTGGAATGTCCATCTTCCATATCTTCCTCCACTATTTAGATGATTCCATATTCTTAAATGCTGTTGATAACATCAATTTAATACGGTTAACCTGGTTTGTTTCACTAGCCCCTGGATCGTAATCAATCGCAACGATGTTAGACTGTGGATATTTTCTTCTTAATGCCTTAATGACACCCTTACCTGTTACATGGTTAGGTAAGCAGGCAAATGGCTGCATACATACAATATTTGGTGCACCTTCATCAATGAGTTCAATCATTTCACCCGTTAAGAACCATCCTTCACCTGTCTGGTTACCAATAGAAACAACTTCACTTGCTTTCTTCGCAATTTGATCAATAGGATGTGGTGCATCAAAACGATTTGATGCTTCTAATGCCTTAATCATATCTTTTCTTAAGAAGTCTACGAGTTTAATCGCTACATTACATAACTTAGCTGATTTCCAGCTTGCATCATAATGTTCATGTTCATACTGAGTATTGTAGAAACAATACTGGAAGAAGTCAATTAAATCTGGCATAACTGCTTCTGCGCCTTCTTCTTCAATAGTCTTTACAATCTCATTATTGGCAGTAGGGTGGAATTTTACAAGGATTTCTCCTACAAGACCTACTCTAGGTTTCTTAATATCTAGAAGTGGTAATTCATCAAATTCCTTTACAATCTGATAAACGTTCTTCTTGAATTCCTTCATAGAACCATTTTCAACGTTTTCTTTACACTTTTCTACCCATGATTCATATAATTCATTAGCTGAACCTTTCACCTTTTCATACGGTCTGACACGATATAAGACTCTCATGAATAAGTCACCATACATAGCCCCAATAATAACCTTCTTAGCCACCTTATAAGTAATCTTAAAGCCTGGGTTAGATTCTAATCCCTGTAAGTTTGCTGAAATAACAGGTACATAATCCATATGTGCATCCTTTAATGCTTTTCTAATAAACGCAATATAGTTTGTTGCACGGCATCCCCCACCTGTCTGTGAGATGATCAATGCCACCTTATGAGGATCATACTTACCCGAATTCAGGGCATTCATCATCTGACCTGCTACTAAGATACTTGGGTAACATGCATCATTATTGACATACTTTAATCCCTGGTCTACAGCTTCTTTATCTACTGAAGGTAATACCACAAAGTTATAACCTTCAGAATTCATTGCAGTCTCTACAAACTGGAAATGAATAGGAGACATCTGAGGACATAAAATAGTCCATCTATCATCCTTCATTTCTTGTGTGAATGATACTTTTTCAGATTCATATTTATTTTCTAAGTGTACAGTATTGTCTTTCTTCTTTACTGTTGCTTTAAGTGATCTAATACGGATTCTGATTGGTCCTAAGTTAGAGGCTTCATCAATCTTAATAAGTGTATAAATCTTACCTCTTGCCTGTAATAATTCAGCCACCTGATCACTTGTAACTGCATCTAATCCACATCCAAATGATGTTAACTGGATAAGTTCAAGATCTGGCTGAGTTGTTACGAACTCTGCAGCACGATAGAGTCTAGAATGATATGTCCACTGGTCTACTACACGTAAATCTAAGTTTTCTTTATTTAAATTACATACAGAATCTTCTGTTAATACACAGAAACCTTCACTTGTAATTAAGCTGGCAATACCATGATTGATTTCTGGATCCACATGATAAGGACGTCCTGCAAGGACAATACCCTTCTTATGGTTTTTATGCATCCATTCCAATGCTTCCTGACCCTTAACTTCAATATCTTTTCTTGCACGTGCTAATTCCTGATAAGCCTTATCAATCGCATTATGCATTTCTTTATCTGAAATATCATATTCAGCTAAAGATTCCTTCATTACCTTAAATAATGTTTTAGGGTTATTTAAAGATAGGAATGGGTTCTTATATTTCACGTTGTGTTCTTCTAAGCTGTCTACATTGTTTCTAATAACTTCTGGATAAGAAGCAACAACTGGACAGTTATAGTTATTACCTGCATCTTCATATTCTTTTCTTTCATATGCTACTGATGGATAGAAGATAAAAGGAATACCTCTTTCAATTAGGTTTTCAATATGTCCATGAGAAATCTTTGCTGGATAACAGGCATTTTCTGATGGAATAGATTCTATTCCCTTTTCATAAATCTTCTTAGAAGATCTTGCTGATAAAACAACTCTAAAGCCTAACTGAGTAAAGAATGTATGCCAGAATGGATAGTTCTCATACATATTAAGTACTCTAGGAATACCGACTTCTCCTCTTCTTGCATCATCTTTAGAAAGTGATTTATAACCAAAGATGCGACCATATTTATAATCATAGAGGTTAGGTAACTTCTTAGATGTCATTGGAAGGTTGGCTCCTCTTTCACATCTATTACCTGAAATATATTCTCTACCATCATTGAATGATGTAATAGTTAACATACAGTTATTTGTACACTTACCACAGTTTCTAATCTTTGTATCATAGTCAAGTGCTTCTATTTCTTCTAATGAAAGGATAGTAGAAGGTTCATTGTCATCATTTTCAATCGCAATACGGGCCATACCATAAGCACCCATTAATCCTGCGATATCAGGTCTTACTACTTCAATACCTGTTTCTTTTTCAAATGCACGTAATACAGCTTCGTTATAGAAAGTACCTCCCTGTACAACAACATGCTTACCAATATCTTCTTTACTTCTTAGTTTAATAACTTTAAATAACGCATTCTTGATAACTGAATAAGATAAACCTGCACTGATATCTTCTACTGAAGCACCTTCTTTTTGTGCCTGTTTTACCTTTGAGTTCATGAATACTGTACATCTAGAACCTAAATCAATAGGGTGTTTAGACTTTAATGCAAGTTCTGCGAATTCTTCAATCTTATAACCTAATGATTTTGCAAATGTCTCTAAGAATGAACCACATCCTGCAGAACATGCTTCATTTAATGAAATGTTCTGAATGACGTTATCTCTAATAGTAATAGCCTTCATATCCTGACCACCAATATCAAGAATAAAATCTACATCAGGTTCATAGGCTTTTGCGGCAGTATAATGGGCAATTGTTTCTACTTCACCAATATCCACCTTTAAAGCAGCTTTAATAAGGGCTTCACCATAACCAGTAACACCGGCTTTCGCAATATAACATCCTTCTGGAAGCATCTGATAAATTTCCTTCATCAGACTCATGATCAACTGTAATGGATTTCCTTCATTAGAACTATAGAAAGAATATAAAATAGCACCCTGTTCATCAGTCATGATGATCTTAGATGTTGTAGAACCGACATCGATACCTAAGAATACTTTACCTTTATATTTCTTAAGTGTTCTTTTCTTGGTGATATGAGTAAAGTGTCTTTCTCTGAATTCTTTTAATTCTGCTTCATCATTAAATAATGGTTCTAAGACATTTGTAAGTTCTGTAGGGGAGTCTGAAAGACCTTCTAAGTCTTCAATAATCTTAGAGATATTTAATGGACTTTCTACCTTTTCTTTCGCATTTAAACATGCACCCATAGCAACAAATAGCTGTGAGTTCTGTGGGAAGATGATTTCATCTTCAGTTAAACCTAATGTTTCAATAAAACGTTCTCTTAACTGATCCATGAAATAAAGTGGACCACCTAAAAATGCAACATTCCCTCTAATAGGTTTACCACAGGCAAGACCAGAAATAGTCTGATTGACGACTGCCTGGAAAATAGATACCGCAATATCTTCTTTAGATACACCTTCATTAATTAAAGGCTGAATATCTGTTTTCGCAAAGACACCACAACGTGATGCGATAGGATAGATTGTCTTATAGTTTTTCGCATATTCATTTAAACCAGCAGCATCAGTCTTTAATAAAGTAGCCATCTGGTCAATAAATGCCCCAGTACCTCCTGCACAAGTACCGTTCATACGCTGTTCAAGCTGTCCTTCAAAATAAGTGATCTTGGCATCTTCTCCACCAAGCTCTATAACAACATCAGTTTGTGGAATATATGTTTCTACTGTCTTTGTACATGCAATAACTTCCTGTATAAAAGAAATACCAAGCTTATCTGCAAGAGATAAACCTCCTGAACCAGTCATAACAGGATACAAATCAATATCACCCATCTGGTTCTTTACTTCAATTAATAACTCATAGATTGTTTTTCTAACATCTGAGAAATGTCTTGTGTACTTAGAAAACAAGCATTTATCATTCTCATCTGTCAAATAGAGTTTTACAGTTGTAGATCCTACATCAATTCCTAAATAATATTTCATATTTCCACATCCTTCTCTTTTTTTGTGTATTATATCGAACCTATATTAAACGAATTTTAAGAAATAATCTAGTTCTTTGCATAATAAAATCACAAAATATAATGATAAATACACAAATTTTAACTATTTGTAAGGAAAAGTACAAGGCTTATCTCAGTAACATGAGGATTAATCTTAAAATATAAAAAAGGAGGAAAACAGGACTGAAATTCTTCCTTAACATCCTCCTCTTCATCATTTCTATACAATACCAATCACTTAGTCTGGCTGCTGACCATCATGTGCCTGCCACTGACATTCCATAATCTGCATATGCTTGAATACAGCTTTAAAAGATGATTCTTCGGGTGAGCAGGCATATACTCCAAAGCGAATCTTATCTCCACCTTCATGAAGATGGCAAACACGCATTTGAGAAAACTTCACACCATCTACTGAACACTCTATACAATAATCATCTTCTCTTCTACTTAAGCGATACCACATTTTCTTTACATCTGCACGAATTTCTGTGGTTGCCCAATCTGAATAACCATGGTTAGTTACAACACTTCCAAGGTGCTGAAAGTCTTTATTCTCATATTCTATAGAACCCTTTAACCAATTCTCACTGTCTAAATAGAGTACAACCCCGCACTGATCAAATCTTGTATGACTATCCACAAAATCTGTTTCTACGACAAAACTGAAGTATTTTTCATCTGTTTCCATCTGCAGAACAGGTGCATTATCATTTCTAAAATGATAATAAGTTCTCTGCCATAAATCTGTATGTGGCTCTGTGACAATCTCAATCCTGCTGTCTGTGATTGTGGATTCTTTTGGCTCACGAATCCACTTGAAATTCTTAATATCAATACTCATCCTTCATATCCTCCATAGATTTCATATATTCATTTCCCAATATAATTATACCTAAAAGAAAAGTTTTTCACTATTTTTACACTATCCGTCTATTCATTATCTCACTTTTCTATATCCTTAATATTAGGGATAGAGCCTAATTCAAATTCATCACTATAATACTCTCCATTACAACATTGAACAGTTCCATTAAACCCCTTATGAAATAAAGTATTCATTAAACTTTGTACCTGCTTTGCAGTATCATCACTCATAGAACCATCAAAATACAACATTAACTCAATCTTCGTATCCTTATCATGAATAAACTTATAATAATCTTTGATAAATCCTTTACGCTTATTACATTTTGCACCCTGTACATCATATTTCATTGTGCTAGAAATCGTATTTCTTATATCCTCCAGCAATTCCTCATAATGATATCCCTTTGATGCATCCGTCTCTAATGTCTTATTCTTAATATCATATTCAACACCAAATTCGTACTTCTCATCTTTCACATATACAGTCGCATAAAAAACACCTTCATCAGGCGTCCCATAATCAGAGTAATATAGCTTATCATCAAGGTAACGGCTATACTTCTTATTTATTATTTTCTCTACATATTCTGCAACTTCTTGATCATTCTTGAATTCACCTGAATATTTATCATTCTAACAACCTGGTATAAGCATTACAGAAACAAGCACTAAAACAGCTAATATACGTTTCATCATACCTGTATCCTCCATATCTTTATTATAACAGCAGGATATGATGAAATCGGTAAAATATAATTTCTATAAAATTTTCATCAATCTAACGCCTTTCTATTTCTGTTACTATATAATATATCGATACAACGAAAGGGATATAACGCTTATGGACTATCTAGACTTTAGTAAAAAAAATGAAGACACAAATCATGAATACTTACTTCTCTTTCAAGAAGATCTTGAAAATGCAGCTAAAAACATCTACAATCATCTATCTAATGCAGATTTGTTCATTAGTGATTTTTTAGGTTATTCGCAAATGTATGTGGTCTACTCCTTCAACTGTTAAAACAACTGCCACAAGTTTAAAGAAATTCTATAAAAGTATGGCAGAACATGGAAAGATAGAGAAGAAAGATTATGATCATGTGTGTCATGATATCAAGGAATCTTGTGAGTCATATAATAATCCACATTTACCATTCTAAACACAAATTCCTAGAAACATATGTTTCTAGGGATGTTTTTAATTATTCATCAAATAATGCATGACCAAGTCTTACCATTGTACTTCCTTCTGCAACCGCAATAGGGAAGTCATGTGTCATACCCATTGATAGTTCAGTTAATTGATAGTTAGGATAAGATTCCTGCAGTTTAGTTAATAGGTCTTTAGTTGCTTTAAAATATTGTCTTGTTTCTTCTACTTCAATATTAGGAGCCATCATCATTAATCCTCTAGGATTTAAATGAGGTTTATCTTTTAAGTAGTCCATAACTTCATTCATTTCTTCTTCATTAAAGCCATGTTTAGATTCTTCTTTCGCAATATTAACCTGTAATAAGATATCCATAACGAGATCATGTTTAGCTGCCTGTTTCTCTATTTCATCAATTAATCTATAGTTTGCGACAGAATGAATCATCTGTACCTTATCAATAATATACTTTACTTTATTGGTCTGTAATGTACCAATAAAATGCCATACACCTTTTCCATGGTAATCTTCATACTTCTTCAAGAAGTCCTGTACCTTATTTTCACCATAGATCATAACACCGCATTCTTCTAGCTTTTCTACTTCTTTTTCATCAATATATTTAGTTGCTGCAACAAGCTTCGCTGGTTTAACAGCTTCTAATAATCTTTTAGTTTCTGCTTCATTTACTCTCATCATTTATAACCACCCCAGAAAATATTATAATTCATTTAAGGTAAAAGAAAAAGGCTGATTATCAGCCTGATTAAGGATTTGTAATAAAGAATAGCCCTGCTCATAAAGGAGTATGAATTCTTTTCTACAACAGTCAAATTGTTTAAAGAGACTTTCTTTCTCACGTTTATTTTCATATACCTTCCAATAGCCACAACATTGACACTTCTTATGATGTACAAACCCCCATACATCAGCAAGTGGATAACCCAAAAATAACCCTATTTCGTGTGGATATTGACTCATCTCAAGACGTTTCTCTAGATGAGATAGAATATCATGATCAGGATAATCATATTGTTTCAGAAAGGATTGAATGTCTTTGTTAGTCATTAAGTATTTGAGTGAGGAAGGCAGATATACATATACTGTATAACGACCATGAGAGAAAAAGAGATTTATTCGTAATCCTTGAAGGTTAAGAATCTGATCATAATATTCTACAAGTTCATGAACATCTGAATATCTATTATCAAGATGAAACATACTACCTAGCTTACGCTTGATCAAGGTAGGTGTGCAATGCGTAAGAAGAAGATGTTCAAATTGATGATATCCTAAGGTCATATTAAAGTAACTCTTTGATGGCTTCTACATCTTCATCAGTACCATCATTTTCTACTTTGTAAAGACATGGAACATGATAATCTTCACTGATCTTATCACCAGCTAAACAATAAGCTTCACCATATCCTGTATCACCAGAAGCAATAACACCTTTAATAGATGGATTGTTTTCTAAGAAGTCTGATACTTCATAAGGAACATCTCCAAAACCATCTGTATAAGTAAATAAGATATAGTCTTCAGAGACTTTTTCTGTACCATCTTCAATATGTAATGCGTCTGTAATACCTAGTTTTCCAATTAATGCTTCTACATTTCCAGTTCTTGATGCATAGACTACTTTCATTGTTGACCTCCTAGTTAGTTCTTACTAACTATCTATAGGTTAGCATAAACTAACTATATAATCAAGTGTTTTTGTAAAATAAAAAGACTGTTGAATTCAACAGCCTCATATTGCAAATAAAGTATACCAATAATAGAAGTAATCGTGATTGGTATTTCCCCGTGTATTAATTCTTTTTCTTATGCAGAAGATACATAGTTATTACAACTATAGCACAGGCAGTGTATACGCTAAAAAGCACATTATAAAATTCAAAATCCTGCCATGCATTAAATACATACATGAATATCTCTAAATTAATTAGAGTTAGTATATGACATCCATAGGTTACTAAAAAGAATAAAAATATTATCATCAATAATTTCTTTATTTAATTACCCATAATCAACAGGTGAATCCAATTAATGAAATTAATTTTACACATAAATGCCAAGAAAATTGAAACTATCATTTCTTAATTTGACAGTTACCTGTGGAATGTGGGTATTCAAATTTCTTTAATATATTCACTTTATTTTCTCCTTATAATTCATTAAGATTATGAACAAGTCACAACGCCACCACTTTTTTCAGGATACCCTATATGGCGAGATCTCTTTGTGAGTACTATTCCTGCAGAAGACATACCTCTAGATATACTAATTCCAAATCCTGTTGGAACTATAGATGATTTATGACTATATAAGTAACGCACATTGAAATATTTTAATTTTCCACTTACTACTCCTGTTATAGAAAAAGATCCCTTATACAAACACGCATAGTATTGATCACCATTTATTCTTAAAGGAAATGACCATCCGTATGAACCAATAACATCTTGATCACCTTTATTAATTGCTGACTTCGTCCATGTTTTTACACTCTTAGAGGATTTGAATTCCTTGTATTTTAATGAAGAAGTAACGGATGAAACTTCCTTAAAAATATGATTATTATCTGCTTCATATGCCATCGCAAAAGCATCATTTCCATAATCTTTAGGTGTTCCGTTCCAGCTAAAGCTTACTGTTGCTTTTACAGTAGACAATCCTGTTTTCGCATCATAACTTAATATATTCTTCTTAATGCTAAACTTGATTTTTGAAGAGGCTTTTACAGACATTTCCTCTGTTCCATCATAATTCTTTATCGCATCAATTTGATAATTTGTATACTTATATCTTTTCAATTCCTCTCTTGATTTACCTTTTAATTCATAAATGTGATTTTTAAAACGATCAATATCTTTTCCTGCTTTATTTAACTTCACTGCATTACTATGAGTTTCAGACAGCATGTATCTAGATTTAGTTATATTGTATTCATTTTTTAAAAGAAGATATTGATTAATAACTGTATTATCTAAAGCAGACACTTCAGTATTAGCTAACGATACTGCACAAGCAGCAACTAAAAAAGAAAGCACAATTAATTTTTTCATATCTTAACACTCCATTTTTAGCACAAATGTAAACGCTTACTGCATTTAAATACTATCATGGCACCTGTATCTCTGTCAACAACTGTATAGTTTTCCTATATATCGTCCAACAAATATATTCATGTTACTATTTCTATGGAGGAAATAGTATTAAGTGAAATACCCTGATCCATTAGCTGAAAGTGCAGGACAAGGCGGTTCATCATCGTTTAGTGGTGCAGTTAGCAATATAGGTGGTGCACTTTATGCGATTGATGGTGCTGTTGCTTGCGAATAATCATGATCAGGCTAAATCGGAATTATTAGTCAGCTACGCCATAATAATCACTAGATTGTTAATTATATTTTTTCTCAAATATTCTTCCAACAACAGTGCATATAACAGCGATTATTGTATGAGATACAAAATAATATTTAGGTATATATTCTATAGATCTATTAATAAGAATAATATTTCCAATACAGGGATTTAAAAATATATAAGTAAAAATAAACAAATAACAAATTATTACCATAAGTCCAATTAATGACGATGAACTTATCCTTGATATAAAATAATAAAAAGATGAAATAATTAAACATTGAAACATAAAAATCATTATATAAGAGATAAATGAATCTATTTTTGTAATAATAAGCAAATATAATGGCAAAAATATCATTTGTATAATTATAAAATCAATTATTACATAAATATATTTCGGAGTACGATCAATAGTATATATAATTTCATTAAAATCTTTTTCTACATAAAATCTAAACATAAATGATTGTATGATTATATAAATTAGTAAAATATTTTTTTGTAAGAAATTAAAGCATAGCATCTGGGGATCGCTTTGTAATACATTACTATAAGAAATTTCTGACAAACAAAGTGGCAACATAATAAAATTGATTAATATAAAGAATGCCAAATAAAGCCATTTATATTTCTTTAATACAAAAGTCATTAATTTTAAATAATCTAATAACATATCAATCATCCTGATTTAAATATATATATGCATCCTCCATGCAAGGAGTAATATCTTGTAAGAAATCGTAATTTAACCTATTTGAAGCAATAACTCTATATGTGTTTTCACTTATTTTAATTGATGCAATTCTTTCCTTGATTTTACTAAGATTTTCTCGTGAACATAAATATATTTTTCCTTTAGCAATATCAATAAATTGAGAGCTTGAACCATTAAATTTTATCTGTCCGTTTTTAAAAAATATGATTTCTGGAGATAACGAACTTATATCATCAATAATATGAGTAGAAAAAATAATTGGAATATCTAATTGAATAGATTTAATAATTTCCATAAATCTCATTCTTTCGTCAGGATCCAAACCAACAACCGGTTCATCTAAAATAATAACATCTGGACTTCCTAATAATGTCTGTGCTATTCCTAATCTTCTAATCATCCCTCCAGATAAATTTTTGCATTTCACATCCTTGTTTTCCCATAAATTAACTTCCACTAATACTTTTTTAATCTCATTTGAATAAACCTTTTTATTAATCTTTTTCATTATTGCAAAGTATTCTAATTGTTCATATACAGTGAACTCTTTGAACGCATTAAATTCTTGTGATAAATACCCAAATTTCACTTTTTTATAATCGATAATTTTATCATTTTGATAAAATATCACTTCTCCTTGAGTAGGTTCTATAAGTCCAGTAATAATACGCATTAATGTGCTTTTACCACTTCCATTGTGGCCAATAAATGCATATATTTTATTATCAAACTCAAAATTCAAATGACTTAAAACTTCTTTGTTTTTATACTTCTTTGTTATATTTTTTAAAACAATCTTCATAATGTACCTCCCTTCTTAAACATAGAGGAGATATAAAATATATCTCCCCAAAAAAACTTATACAATAAAAGACAATTAATTATTTTAATTGTACATAACCATTCCCTTTTGTTGAATTGACAGAAGAGAATACTTTTATATAGAATCTTGATGTTTTAGATTGAAAAACAGTTGTACTACTAGAACCACCACTATGCTTTACAATAAAGCTCCCTTCAAGAGTATATGGATACATGCTGCCTTTCCACCCAGCCATACATGAGACATTAGCTCCACCTTTTGAATCAGCAGCTGTCTTAAAATAATAATATGCTTTCATTCCATAATCAGTTGGATCACTAGATGCTGAAGCACTTCCTACTTTAATAGAAACTGGTTCTTTCTTTAAATGCATTGCAGATACAGATGTAATTCCGCATGTAGCAATAAATAATCCAACAAATATTTTAGTTAATACTTTTCTTTTCATTTTCTTCTCCTTTTCTTTTTTTATTATTGCATAAGCTTTTTATCAATTAAAAATCCTATAACCCAATTCTTTCAAATAATTATCTAAACCTTTATTCTTTATATTTTCTTTTATTCTATTTTTTAGTGATTGATATTTGTTGATCATATCTTTATCCGTTTCATTATCTAGACATTCAAGCTGATTATCTATCTCATGATAGATTGCATCTATATAATCTTGACTATTTTCTGTCAAAGGTATGTTAGCCAAAATATCCTTATAAAACATATCAATATCAGAGTGATAAATGTAATATTTCATTATTTGTTGATTATCAACAAATCCAGCATTAGATATAATAAGATAATCATCAAACTCTGCATAATTACCTAATTCACAGTTTCTAATTGTATTCGCAATTGTAATTATTTTTTTATTTTCAAATATTGGTTTGATATGAAAAGTATTATGAATTCTTTTTTCAAATTTATTTAAATAATTATTTCTTGTATTAGAAAACTTTTCATAATTCATTTCATTTGTTAGAAATAGAGGATAATAATTTTCAAACATATTATCCTTTTTAATTACTTGATTCCCACCAATAATTGTCAAACTATCACTTTTTCCAGAAAAAATATTTTTATTCTTATTGACTAGATTGCATAGTATAGAGTAATTACTTTTAACTGATACGTTATACATACACTTTCTATTTCTGATATATGGATTATATCCATATATTGTATTGTTTGATTTTTCAAACATACAATACAACTGCTTTTCACCTGCCATCGGATACCATGCAAAATATCCAGGTAATAAAACTGCCTGATTATTTGAATATAAATTAGGATGATAACCTGAATATTTGATTTCAATATTAGTATTTTTTATTGGCTTATTAAATTCTATATGGATAAAATCACCATTTTGAGCATATGATTTTAAATCATTACTATTCAAACTCCTGATTTTATAATTTCTATATAGTGTAAAGTCAAATTCTTTTTGAGGCTGTTTAGAAATAAGTTTCATATTTGCATCAACATTCAATTTATGATTAATATTTACATCTAAATCATATTTATCAATATAATATGATATTTCTTTTTCTTTTTTGTAATCACAACCAGTATTTTTGATATTATAGAAAACACTTTGAAAAACACCGTAATAATTAATATCACTTCGTCCTTGATCCCATTTTTCGTTAGTTCTTCCTAAGCTTTGAGGTATATATATTGATGAAAAAAGAAGAACTACAGCTAATGAAGAAATAAGTAATCTTGGTTTAGACTTATAAATATTCTTTCTTTTAACAATAACCAAGGATAGTAGTATCCAAAAAATATCAGCACATATTTTATACAATTCATTTTGTAATCCATATAAATAGTCTACTGCCCAATTTGAATTCTGATAAAAAACTGCAAATGGCAAAGAAATATAATTAATAATTTGATCAATAGGAATTAAAGGTTTTTCAATCCAAACGAGATTTTCAGTTAAAGGACTAAATAGAAGTACTGATAATACAAACAATATCATAGAATAATACTTATTTTCTAATGAGGATATCGCTATCGTTAAACAAATCATTACTAATTGTGGCATAAAAACATTTAAAAAGTATGATGACAAAAATAAATCGATAATTGTATTAAGCTGATTATTTATAAAAGCATTTATAAATAACATTGAGATGATAACTATATTTAATAATCCAAATAATAACAAAACAACTATTGTACTATATTGAAGATACTTATTTTCAGTATTATCAACAGCTAATAAAGTTTCTTCAAGTTTATTTTTTTTAGCACTTCTTAAATAAAGAAATACCATAACACAAAATAAAATATTTACATAAATAATAAATCGTGCTACTAGATAAAACAAAAAAATAGTATCAACTTTTTTCAATATATAAAACAACATCCCAAAAAAGCAGAATATAAAATTAGTTATATATAAACCAAAAAAACTCTTTTCTCTTATAAACAATTTAAAATGCATTTTTAATAAATCATTCATTTCTTAACCACCTTTTAATCCCTCTCCTTAGTTTTGATAATGTAATCGCTTTCTATATTTAAATACTATCATGCTGCCTATATCTTCGTCAACAACTATATAGTTTTTCTATATATTGTCTAACAAATATATTTATGATACTATTTTCTATGGAGGAAGCACTATGCCAAAAAAGAATAATAACTTCTTTAAGTTAGAAATGTTATTTCTCAAGATTCTTTCAATAAGAGATTGTTATGGGTATGAGATCACTCATTCAATTAAAGAACTTACAAATGGTAAGATAGATATCAAAGAAGGAAGTATGTATCCTGTTCTTTATAAGTTTGAAGATCTAGGCTATATATCAAGTGAGAAAAAGCTTGTTGGAAAGAGAATGACAAGAATATATTATCATTTGGAGCCATCTGGAAAAGCGTACCTAGAGGGCATATATAAAGAATATAAAGAGATGACAAGTATTATTGATACATTTATGGAGGAAGAGCATGACTTATAATAAGAACGTTAAAAAGTATATTAAACAATGTAAGTATCTATTTACTTCTTATGGTAAATCTGAAAAAGAATATA
>NZ_JBHSEB010000107.1:0-24857 GCF_042651925.1 Catenibacterium sp. GCM10023432
GATATCGCATCGTTCATCGAGCCCTGAAATCTGTCATTCATCAAGTTTTTCATAAACTTTTGACTCTACCTTGTATACTAAGATTATAGGGATGAAGCAATATGACTAAAATCATCTTCTCGTAAAACTTATCTTAAGAAATCATGAATAGTGATTGACATTTAATCATATTTTTATATGATTACCATAGATAATTACTTGTGGTAATTAAAAAGGAGAAGCATATGAATAGTCAAAAAACAAAGGAAATGCTGGATAGCTGTTATATGGCAAAAAGAATACTAGACTTATTACCAGAACTTCCCGAAGGTGTTCTTCCTTCATATATTCGTTATTTAGAAACAGTTCTTAATTTGAAAGAAACACATGAAAAGGTTAAAGTATCAGATTTAAGTTCTGCACTCAATTTACCTAGACCAGGAGTCACACGTACTGTAAGTTCTATGGTAGAAAAAGGTTATTTAAATAAGATATCTTCTAAAGAAGATGGACGTGTCACTTATATTGAAGTAAGTGAAAAAGGACAGGCTTTATTTGAAAAGTTCAATAAGGATTATTTTGAAGACTTATCTCAAAGGTTAAGTGATATTTCTATAGAAGAGGCTGATTGCATGATTGAAACAATAGAAAAGTTCTATCAAGTGATGTGTGAAAAGAGAAAAGCATAAATGAATTCAGATTTTACTCAGGGAAGTATTTTTAAGAAATTAGTAGCATTTATGATTCCTGTACTAGGCGCATTAGTATTACAGGCAGCTTATGGTGCGGTTGACTTACTTGTGGTAGGGCGCTTTGGAACATCAGCAGGCTTATCCGCTGTTTCTACAGGAAGTCAAGTATTAAACCCTGTCACATTTGTGATCACTCAGTTTGCAATGGGTATTACAGTACTCATCGCAAGATATATAGGTGAAAAGAAACAAGAAAACATTGGGGCTTTAATTGGTGGTGCTACAGTTCTATTTGGAATAGTTTCTGTATTCTTATTCATCATCATGATATTATGTGCATTGCTTATTTCAACGCTCATGCAGGCACCTGACCAAGCACTCAATCTTACATCTATGTATGTAAGAATATGTGGTGGTGGTATTTTCTTTATTGTGGCTTATAATGTTCTATCAGCTATTTTTAGAGGATTAGGAGATAGTAAGTCTCCATTACTTTTTGTAGCAGTAGCATGTCTTATTAATGTGGTAGGAGATTTAGTTTTAGTAGCAGGTTTCCATCTAGATGCAGCAGGTGCTGCAATGGCTACAGTACTTGCACAGGCATGTAGTGTATTATTCGCCTTAGGTTTATTAAAGAAAAGAAAACTCCCATTTGAAATAGATAAACAGGATTTTAAAATCAACCCTCACTGCATTCGTGCAATGAAGATCGGTATACCTCTCGCATTGCAGGAATGCTTGACTCAGATTTCCTTCCTTGCATTATGTGCCTTTATTAATCGTTTGGGATTAGAGGCACCATCAGGATATGGTGTAGCATGTAAAATTGTAAACTATGCGATGCTTGTACCAAGTGCTTTAATGCAGTCCATGGCTTCATTTGTGGCTCAGAATGTAGGCGCAAATAATGAAAAAAGAGCTAAACAATCTATGTTTACAGGTATGGGTATAGGATTATTTATTGGCGTAATTGTATTTTGTTTAGTTATGTTTAAAGGAGATATGTTAACAGGAATCTTCACGACAGAACAAGGTGTTATTCATCAGGGTTATGCTTACTTAAAAGGTTTTGCATTGGAAACAATAGTTACTGCAGTACTCTTTAGTATGATCGGTTACTTTAATGGACATGATCAAACAGTATGGGTTATGGTACAAGGATTAGTACAAACACTTCTTGTACGTCTACCTCTTTCTTATTATATGTCTATTCAGCCAAATGCCAGTCTTACAAACATTGGTCTTGCAGCACCAATTGCGACTATTACTGGTATAATCCTCAATGTATGTTTCTATATCTTTATGAATAAGAAAATGAATAGTGAACAGTAAAGATGGCAGAAATGCTGTCTTTTTTAGTATAATATAACTATACATTGGAGGTGCCTATATGGAATGGGAATGGGAAAACAAATTTTCTAAAAACACATTAAATAGAGGATATAATTACTATCTAGATGGCTATGTAGAGGATATATATGTAACTACTAAAAAGATTAAGGCGGTTGTTTATGGGACACATCGTTATCATGTAGAAATTGAATTAAATGGAGATTGTGTAGAAGACATGTCATGTGATTGTCCTTATGCACAAGATGGACACAATTGTAAGCATATGGCAGCAGTTCTTTTTGAATGGGAAAGACGTGTGAGCCATCCAAAAATAGGTCATTCAGAAATCCTTAATGATGCGTCAGATGATGATATACGCGCATTTCTTTTACATTTATTTAATGAAAATCCTGAGTTAGTAGAACGTTTTAAACAATTTACATCAACAGATAATTCTATGGATGCGATGACGAATGAACTTTTAGAGATCATTCGTTATTATCAATATGCTCATAACTATATTAATATTGATAATACTGTGCCTTTTTGTGAGGACTATGAAAAGTGCGTATTTAAGTGGTTTGATCTTTTGGAACAGAAAGAAGAATATTTTAATGCGATTCGTTTCTTAGCTGAGGCTTATAGTATACTAGACTCTCTTGATATAGATGAAGATGAACAACAACCTTATGCTTTGTCATATTATATTAACGAAGCATTTACATATGTTCTTCCTTATATAGACATATCCGAAAGGAAAGAAGTTTTTGATTTACTACGCCAGCAATTCTATTCTATGAAGAATTATGCTTTTAAAATAGATCTCGTTGAAACTCTTCTTAGTCGTTTTATTGGAGATGAATATGTAGAATCTCAGCTTGATTTCGTAGAGGAACAATATGATTATTTTGGTAAGTATCCTTCTATATTTGATAGAGAGTTTATGATTAATTCAGTTGTGAATGATTATCTTGAACTTTTAGAAAAGAACAATGCATCAAAGAGAGAAATAAAAGCTGTTTATAAAAAGTATTGGAAATATGATTCTGTGAGAATGAGTTGTGTTAAAGAGTGCATGCTTAATAAGGAATATGACCAAGCTTTGAAATATCTTGATAAGTGTATTAAGCTTGACTATAAAGATCAGTCTCTTTATAAGCGTGATATAGGGATGAAGAAAGATATCTATCAAAAACAAGGAAATAAAGAAGGTTACAAAGAAATGATGAAGGTAATCGTTCTTGATTTCCGTGATGCTAGTATAGAAGAATATATAGAATTAAAAAATTTGTATACTAGTGAAGAGTGGATTAAGGAAAGAGATTCTATCATTAAACAGATCAATTCTGATTGTCTCTTATGTGATATATACGCCCATGAGAACCTTCATAAACAATTACTTGATAGTATAATAAAAAGTAACAATAAAAGCTTGTTGAAACAATATACTCATCTTCTTAAAGATGAATATCCTGAACAATTACTTCATATGTATAGAGTGGCTGTTGAAACAGAGGCAGAGCATGCAAGAAATAGATCATATTATCGTCAATTAGTAGGAGATTTAAGAACTATGAAACGTATTGATGGTGGTGATAAAATCGTTGATGAGATCATTAAGAAATGGAAGAATCAATACAAAAACAGAACTGCAATGATGGATGAGTTAAGCAGAATATAAGTCCGGTGTGATTTTTTTATTGTATGCTTGGCAGGGCACTCATTCAGTCTGACTACAAGATATTACCGTAAAGTGAAGAAGTGTTATCACAATTTCTTTGAGCGTACGTGTAGAAATAATATTAATATTACTTCTTTTCTACCTTGCTATAATAAAACTATACATTGGAGGTACTTATATGGAATGGGAAACTTGTTTTCAAAAACGAATATTGGATAGGGGGTATGAGTATTATTTTGATGAACGCGTAGAAGATTTACGTATTACTTCTAATAGGATTAAGGCAGTAGTTTATGGCACACATCCTTATCATGTAGAAATCAAATTAAATGGAAATAAAATCATAGGCATGTCCTGTGATTGTCCTTATGCACAAGACGAGCATAATTGTAAGCACATGGCAGCTGTTTTATATGAGTGGCAACTAAAAGTGACTCATCCAGAAATAGATAGTTCCCAGCTTGTTGAAGATGCTTCAGAAGAGGATGTACGATCATTTCTTATTCAAGTACTTGATGATAATCCTAATTTAGTAGAATCGTTTAAACACTATACACAAAATGAAATTTCTCTAGATACAATGATTGATGACTTGGAGGGAGTTTGTAATTCTTATAGTGATGGTTATCATTATATCGATTATGAATTTAGCTGTGATTTTTGTGAATACTTTGAAGATGCTGTTGACAAGTGGCTTGATGTTTTAAAGAAAAGGGATCAATATTCTCTCGCATTTAGATTCTTATTAAAAGCTTATGAAGTATTTTATAAGCTAGATATTGAGGATAATGGAGGTGAAACGGTTGCACTTTCTGTTATCATTATAAGCCAATGGGCAAATATAATTATGTGTATGGATGACTTAGAAAGATTAGAAGCTTTTGTTGAATTAGGACAATACCTCAATAGCATGAGAGATTATTATGATAGCCAAAAGATTATTGAAATATTTTTTGATTGTTTAAGTGGTAAAGAATTCTTAAAGCTGAAGCTTGATCTTGTGAAAAAACAGTTAGACTACATAGAGAGTCATGATAATATTTTTAATAGAGGATATGCAATTGAAGGATTTGCGAAAAAGTATCTTGAACTCTTAAAGAAGAATAAAGCATCAAAGAAGGAGATAAGTGCTGTTCATAAAAAGTACTGGGAATATATTCCTATTAGAATGGACTGTGTCTATACTTGTATTAATAATAAAGAATATGACAAGGCTTTAGATTATATTGACGAATGTATTGATTTTGAATATGAAAATCAAGATCGTATGAAGTATAATATAATATTGAAGAAAGATATTTATAAGAAGCAGGGAAATATCAAAGCTTACAGAGAAGAATTAAAGAATTTGATTCTCTTTTTCAATGATACTAATTTAGAGGATTATGTTGAGCTGAGAAGTCTTTTTTCTGATAAAGAATGGATCAAGGAAAGAGACTCTATAATTGAACAGCTTACTCCTGGAAGGTTCTTATGTGAAATATTAGAAACAGAGCAACTATATGAACAGCTTTTAGACGTTCTCTCAAGAAGTGACAATAAATATTTGCTGCATCAATATACCGATTTGCTTAGTGAGAAATATCCTGAACAGCTGCTTCAGATATATCGAGAAAATGTTGAAAAACAGGCTGAATCTACTGGAAGCAGAAAGCATTATTACCAAATTGTAGAAGAGTTAAGAATCATGAAATCTATTAATGGTGGTGATAAAATCGTTGATGAAATCATCAAGAAATGGAAGGTTCAATATAAAAACAGAAGTGCAATGCTTGATGAATTAAATGGAATATAGTCCACTTCGGTGGACTTTTTTACATCCTTGTTTTACATCAAATGAGTCATCAATGGAAAATATAAACAAAAGGAGGTAAATGGAAATGAACCAGTATTATCTTACAGTAGATATTGGAGCTTCTAGCGAACGTCATATGTTAGCCTGTATACAAGATGGAAAAATCAAACTAGAGGAAATCTATCATTTCGAAAATGGAATGAAAAATTGTAAGGAATTAGACAAGATTCCTGTCAGTATGTCTATTGATACTTGGACAATGGATTATGTCTTATTAGATGAAAATGATCATGTTGTAGGTGATTCTTATGGTTATCGTGATTATCGTACGGATGGTATGAATAAAGTAGTTAATAAGGTTATTAATGAAAAAGAATTATATGCTAAAACAGATTTTTAACAAACCAGTAATCAGTCATTATCGTCACCTCACATGTGAAATTATGATGAAATAATAGATGTGCTTCAATCGTTGGATACTATTGACTAACAGTAGGATGAAATGTTAAATTATTAATCAGTTTATATATAAAGGAAGAGAAAAAATGATTGATACTTTGATGAAATTAGCTATATTAATTATTGGTTTTATATTATTGATTAAAGGTGCAGATTTCTTTGTGGATGGGAGTTCTTCTGTCGCAAAAAGATTAAAAGTTCCTTCAATGATCATTGGACTTACAATTGTCGCCATGGGTACAAGTTTACCTGAATGTGCAGTCAGTGTCACTGCTTCAATGAGCAACAACAACGCTCTTGCAGTTAGTAATGTAGTAGGATCTAACTTATTTAATTTAATGGTTGTATGTGGTGCATGTACACTATTTGTACCTCTTGCAGTTTCTACAGATACATTAAAGAAAGAATTTCCATTCTCTATTATCTGTGCGGCTTTATTACTTGTATTTGGTTTAGATAGTATGCTAGGTAGAGTAGATAGTGCAATCTTTATTGTATTATTTGCTGTATATCTAGGATGGATGATCCGTTCTGCATTGCAAGCAAGAAATAAAGCATTAAGCGAAGATAATGATGAAGAAATCAAGCTATTACCAGTATGGCAGTGTATTGTATATATTGTCGGTGGTGCAGCTGCTATTAAATTTGGTGGTGATTTCGTCGTAGAAGGTGCTACAGCTATTGCGACTATGCTAGGACTCAGTCAGAACCTTATTGGTTTGACTATTGTCGCTTTAGGAACAAGTCTTCCAGAACTAGTAACTTCTATTGTTGCTGCAAGAAAGAATGAAATCGATATGGCTTTAGGTAACGTTATTGGATCTAATATCTTTAATATCTTGCTTGTATTAGGTATTGCCGGGGTCATTAGTCCTGTTGCCATTATTACAGAAAACTTGATTGATACATTTATTTTAATTGCAGTAAGTACTCTTGTATGGGCATTTGCATGGAAGAAGAAAGAACTTGTTAAGTGGCAGGGTATTGTGATGCTTGCTATTTATACAGCATATCTTGTTTATATTTGTATGCGTTAAGAAGGCGATGCCTTCTTTTTTTATTAGTTGCTTGATAGTTTATAGCGCAACTAGTGGTATTAAGCTATATTTTTAGTGAGGAGGGAAATCAAAATGGCAAATACATTCATGTTATTACTGGTGCTTATACCTGTACTTATTGTCTGGGGTGTAATCATCTATGTCGTTTATTTGCTCATTGTTGCATTAAGAAAATATATTAAGTCAGAGCCTGTACGTAAAGAAAAGGAAGAGTATGCAAAAACACTAGGAGGTGTGATTAAAAAGCACCGCATGGAATGTCAGATGACTCAGGAATTTGTGGCAGAAACACTTGGTGTATCTAGACAAGCAGTCTCTAAATGGGAAAATAGTTCATTTGATCTAAGTACGACTAATCTTATAGCGCTTGCAAGTTTGTTTGATATTACACCTGAAGAAATGTTGAAAGAAATACGATAAACTTTACAAAAAGACCTACCATTTTAAGTGATTATTTATTATAATTGTGAAGTATTTTTTTAAATACTGATTTTAAAATTTTAAGGGGAGTTTGTAATATGATTCAATTTTTTAAAAACAACATTGAACCTAGAAAGAAATTAAGAACAGCTGAAATTATTGTTCTTATTGCATTAGTATTAGGCTCAATTATTTCTCTTTGTGTAGGTCTTAAAGAAGTGCATTCTAATCCTGGTAAAGTGGATTATGTACAAAGCATTGTAATGAAAAGAAATACACAGGATGAAGACTATAGTTCAGACAACACAGTATGTGATGTTACATATAGTAAAGGTGACAAACAGCTTGTTGTTTCTTATTCTTATGAAGAATATACACAGTTAAAGAATAAGACTATTACTGCTTATGAATTCAAGACAAGTAATGGAACTGACTTATACTTTGATCACAAAGATGTGAGTCAGAAAGAAGTTAAACATTCTTATAAGCAGGTCATGGCAAATAAGACTATGTACATCTTTAACCTTGCATCTTCTTTATTTATTTTAAGCTTGTCATTGGCTTTAATGTTGTTATTCTCTAAACAGTTTACAACATATGAAAAGAGCTGGTTCTTGAGCATCATGTTACTTGCTACTATTTTCGCTGTTGCTTTCCCAGAAGAAAGTGCAAATGGTGTTAATGGTATTGTTATCATGTTATTGTATCTTTTAGATACATTCTTAAATATCTTATGTGAATTACTCATTTCTAAACAGTCTCGTTACAACTTCTTAGTATCTGTTGCTGTAGAAATTACGGAAATCGTAATGTGTGTTGTATTAATGTATCGTTTTGCAACAATGGTGACTACATTATTCTTCTGGCTTCCAATTGATATCATCAGTTATATCAACTGGTCTAAGCATAAAGATGAAGAAGAAGATGAATTGACAATGGTAAGAAAACTAAAAGGATATCAGGAAGTACTTGTTATTGTAGGTATCTTTGTATGGACTGTCGTTGTTGGTTATTTCATCAGTGGTTTAGATATTGCAACTGATTTCTATACAAATAAGACATTAGAAACATGGATCATTTATATTGATGCCTGTGCATCAGCAGTAGGTATTGCAAATGGTTTATTTATTTTCTTCAGATTAAGAGAACAGTGGATTGCATGGTATATCTGTGCTGCTTTAGAGGCTGTTATTAACATCTTATCTGGACAGTATGTATTACTCATACTTAAGCTTGGTTACTTCACTAATACAACTTATGGTTATATTAAATGGAGTAAATATATTAGAGAACACCAGAAAACAAACGAAAAATTATCTTTATTCTAATTAAATTTCTCTATAACTTGAGAGTAAGCTATAAAACTGCTACAATAGGAACGTAAAAAACATATAGAAACAGGAGTGATTATTATGGCAATTGCTGCAGGAGATTTTAGAACTGGACTTACATTAATCGTTGATGGCGATCCTTGGGTTGTTTTAGACTTCCAACATGTAAAACCTGGTAAAGGTGCTGCTATCTTAAAGACTAAGATGAAGAACTTAAAGACTGGTTCTACACAGGACAGAAACTTCAACGCTTCAACAAAATTCGAAGCTGCTAACATTGAAAAGAAAACAGCACAGTACTCATATGAAGCTGATTCTACTTACTATTTCATGGATATGGAAACATATGATACTTATGAATTATCAGAAGAACAGATCGGATTCAATAAATATTTCATCGTAGAAGGAAGAGAAGCATCTCTTATGTTCTTTGAAGGTGATTTATTATCAGTATCTATCCCAGAAAAAGTTGAATTAACTGTTGTCAAGACAGACCCAGCTATTAAAGGTGCACCATCTAACCAGACTAAGGATGCTGTCACTAATACTGGTCTAACATTAAGAGTACCTCAGTTTATTGAAGAAGGCGAAGAAATCGTTGTCTTCTCATCTGATGGAAAATACGCAGGAAGAGCTTAATATAAGCTCTTTTTTCACATATGAATAAAGTTGTACTTGTAACTGGTGGCGCTCAAGGGATAGGAAAAGCCATCGTATTAGAACTTGCGAAAAATCATTATGATGTAGTGATCAACTACCTTACTTCTAATAAAGCAGCGGCTTTATTAGAAGAAGAGATTAAAAAGAATTATGATGTACGTGTGATGACGATTCAAGCGGATGTATCAAAGGAAGAAGAAGTGGATGCCATGATTTCTTTAATAGAGAAAAAATGGGGTGGTGTTGATATTCTTATTAATAATGCCGCTGTTGATTTATCCAATCTCTTTCATCTTAAGACGGCTGATGAGTTTAGAAAGACATTGGATGTCAATGTCGTAGGGGCATTTAATTGCAGTAAGCGTGTCTATAGACATATGCTTGATCAGGAATATGGACGTATTATTAATATTTCTTCTACCAATGGTATAAATACTTATTATCCAATGTGTATTGATTATGATGCCTCTAAAGCGGCATTGATCTCATTAACACATAATCTTGCTTTTGAATATGGGCCATATATTAATGTGAATGCAATCGCACCAGGATTCATTGGAACAGACAATGAACTAGATGGATATGATGAAGAGTTCTTAAAAGAGGAACAGGAAAAAATCATGGTTAACCGTTATGGTAAACCAGAAGAAGTGGCTTATCTTGTGAAGTTCCTTATTAGTGATGAAGCCAATTTCATCAACAATACAATTATAAGAATAGATGGCGGCCAGAAAGGCAGCTGTTAAAAAAGGTCCTGAAATCAATCAGGACCTTTCGTGTTATTTCTTTAAAACATTTGTAAGGGCGAATAGAATAGAGAGTTTACTATATTCTAATGTAAGACCACCCTGGATATAAAGTGTATAAGGTGCAACAACAGGTGCATCGGCACTTAATTCAATTGTACTTCCAGAAGTAAATGTACCAGCAGCCATCACTTCATCATGGGGATAACCAGGCATTGGTGCAGGCATAGTGGCTACAAATGAATCAATTGGAGAACTATTCTGAATAGCCTGTGTAAACTTCACTAGGTTTTCTTCTGTACCAAGTTCTAATGTCTGAATAATATCAGTTCTTTCTTCATTATATCTTGGAGAGACATTATTAAAGCCTAACTTTTCTAACATATAAGCACTAAATACAGCACTCTTTAAAGCATTCTTTACGGCATTAGGAGCCATAAATACACCTTTGAAGAATGTATTATTCATATTGAAGTTAGCTCCTAGATCTTTACCAATACCAGGTGCAGTTAATCTTTCAGCACACATAAAGATTAAATCTTTTCTACCTGCAATATAACCACCAGTAGGAGCAATACCTCCACCTAGGTTCTTCATTAAAGACCCTACAACGATATCAGCACCGATATGTCCTGGTTCCTTCTTTTCTACAAGTTCACCATAGCAGTTATCTACCATGATAATAACATCCTTATTGACTTCTCTGATCTTAGTAATAATGCGTTCAAGCTTAGAAAGTGTTAAAGATAAACGTGAAGAATAACCCTTAGATCTCTGGATTTCTACAAGTTTAACGTCATTCTTCTTTAAACGTTCTACGATTTTATCATCATCGAAATCATTATCAATTAAATCAATCTGTTCATAAGATACACCATGAGCCTTTAATGACTGACTAGATTCTCCTGAAATACCAATCATTTCCTGTAAAGAATCATAAGGTGCTCCAGATAATGAAATCATTGTATCACCATGCTTAAGCAAAGCAGATAAAGTTAAATAAAGTGCATTTGTACCACTCATGATCTGTGGTCTAACTAATGCATCTTCGCATCCAAGAATAGTTGCGAAAATAGCTTCTAGCTTATCTCTTCCTGAATCATAGCTGCCATATCCATTCATGTCCGCAAAATCAGAATAGCTGACATTATTCTCAATAAATGCAGAAAGAACTCTGTTTGAGTTATAGAAACAAACATCATCAATCTTTTCATAAATATCTTTTAATACAACATCAGATTCATTCGCAATTTTTAATAAGTTTTCATCTATTTGTTCTAATATCATAATTCTTCTCCTTTGAATACCTGTGCCATTATACACCAAATACACCACTATTTTAAAGAAAATCACAAACTCTAAGAATTTTAAATCCTTACAAATAAGATGATTTGTTAAAGGATTGTTTTGTTCTGTTTACTCTGTTCAAGAAATCTATTAGAATATCTAATGAAAGGGGTTTACATATGTATAAGGTTATAGAAGTAAAACAGAGTATATTTGAAGATAATAATAAGGATGCCGATTTATTAAGAAAGGAATGCAAAGAGAAGGGTGTTTTCTTACTTAATATCATGTCTAGTCCAGGTTCAGGAAAGACAACCACATTATCACGCACTATTGAAACAATTAAAGATGAAGTGAATATTGGTGTTATGGAAGCAGATATTGATAGTGATGTGGATGCGCACACTATTAGTCAGTATGGTGTACGTACAATACAATTACATACAGGAGGCATGTGTCATTTAGATGCGGATATGACAAGACAGGGATTACATGAATTAGGAATGGAAAATCTAGATCTTGCAGTATTAGAGAATGTGGGAAATTTGGTATGTCCTGCAGAATTTGATACAGGTTCCTCTTTAAATATTGCGATATTGAGTGTGCCAGAAGGGGATGATAAGCCTTTAAAGTATCCGCTTATGTTTGAAGTATGTGATGTAGTACTTATTAATAAGGTGGATGTTCTTCCTTACTTTGATTTCGATATAGAAAAGTGTAAAGAGAATATTCATTATCGTAATAAGAATGCAAAGGTGTTTGAAATATGTGCAAAAAGTGGAGAAGGAGTCAAGCTTTGGTGTGATTACCTTTTAACACGTATAAGAGAATGGAAGGAATAAAACAATGGCTTATAGAGATAATATTGATAGACTTGCAAGACGTATTACAGATCGAATACCAGTGAAGTTCAAGAAACTTAAGGAAGATGATCCTGAATACAAATGTTTAAGTGAAATCTTGAATGATGAACAATGTAATTTATGTTTATTTTTTGAAGTACGCAAACCTATGTCTTTTGAAGAAATTCTTAAAAGAACAGGCTGGGAAGAAGAACGTGTTGAACGTGTATTAAAAGAAGTATGTGATATAGGGATGATTGAATATAACTGGGAAAATGTAGATCATCATAAACAATATGTGATGCCTCAGTTCGTCCCTGGTTCTGCAGAATTCATGGTTATGAATAATGATTTAGTCAAAGAACATCCAGTTGTGACTGATTTCTTCGAGCAGATGACAAGATTACCACTAGAAAAGGTCACTCCAATGGTGCCACCAGGAGGGGCTGGTATTGGAATGCATGTTATTCCAGTAGAAAAATCTATTGAAGCCAATCAGGAAGCAGTGTCTGTAGAAAAGATTTCTCATTGGTTGAATAAGTATGATAAGTATGCTTTATCTCCATGTTCATGTCGTAGACAACAAAGAGTTCGAGGAGAAGGTACAGGTGATATTGAAGCTGATGTATGTATTGCGGTGGGCGATATGGCTGATTATGTTGTAGAGACAAATAAAGGTGGTCATTACTGTACTTATGAAGATGTTATTGAAACATTAGAAAGATGTGAAAGAAAAGGTTATGTGCATCAGATTACAAATATTGATGGTGAAGATAAGATCTTTGCGATTTGTAACTGTGCAGCAGGTGTATGTAATGCCTTAAGAACAAGCCAGCTCTTTAATACACCAAATATGTCTGCAAGTGCTTATCGTGCACATGTGGATGTCAGCAAGTGTGTAGCCTGTGGCAAGTGTGTAGAAGTATGTCCAGTAGGAGCTGCAAAGCTTGGTCAGAAGCTTTGTACAAAGAAGGGGCCTATTGAATATCCACAGGTGGAATTACCAGATATGATTAAATGGGGACCAGATCATTGGAATCCTGATTTTAGAGATACTGCCAAAGTCAATTGTCATGAAACAGGGACTGCTCCTTGTAAAACAGCCTGTCCTGCTCATCTTCCTGTACAGGGCTATATCAAGATGGCTAGTGTTGGACGTTACATGGATGCTTTAAAGCTTATTAAAGACTTTAATCCATTCCCTGCAGTATGCGGTTCTATATGTAACAGAAGATGTGAACAGGAATGTACACGTGGATTATTGGATGCCCCTCTCGCAATTGATGAAATCAAGAAGTTTATTGCGGAAAGAGAACTTAATGAGGAAGAACGCTATATCCCATTATGTGAAAATGAAGAGGGTGGATTCTATTCTAATAAGATGGCTATTATTGGTGCAGGTCCTGCTGGTATGAGTGCTGCTTATTATTTAAGAATCAAGGGTTATCCTGTCACTGTCTTTGAAAAAGAAGAAAAACCAGGTGGTATGCTTCGTTATGGTATTCCATCATTTAGATTAGAAAAAGATGTCATTGATGCAGAAATAGAAGTGCTTAAGGCAATGGGCATTGAGTTTAGATGTGGTGTAGAGATAGGTAAAGATATCACTATTGATGGATTACGTGAAGAAGGCTATGAAGCCATCTATCTTGCGATTGGTGCACAAGGTGGTAAGAAATTAAATATTCCTGGAATGAATGAAGAGTATGTTATGACAGGTGTTGATTTCTTAAGAGAAGTTAATAAAGAAGAGAGTAAAGACATGCTTAGTGGTCATGTGGTTGTCATTGGTGGTGGTAACGTGGCTATGGATGTGGCAAGAAGTGCTTTAAGAAGTGGTGCAGCATCTGTTGACTTATTCTGTTTAGAATCAGAAAAAGACATGCCTGCAAGCTCTGATGAAGTGGAAGAAGCCATTCATGAAGGTATTACTATGCATTGTGGATGGGGTCCCCAGGAAATCAAGGATCATACAATCACATTAAAGAAATGTATATCTTTAAGAGATGAAACAGGTGCCTTTAATCCATCTTATGATGAAACACAAACAGAAAGCTACCCATGTGATTATGTTTTATTATCTGTAGGACAGGATATTATTCCTGTAGAAGGATTAGATATCAATACAAATCCAAATGGTACAATTCAAGCGGATGCTATTACTTTACAGACTTCTGTAGAAGATATCTTTACAGGAGGGGATGTATATACAGGTCCTCGCTTTGCGATTGATGCGATTGCACAGGGTAAAGAAGCGGCTGAATCAATGCATCGTTATGTACATAAGGGTCATTCTTTAACTTTAGGTAGAGATTTACACCAGTTTAATCAGCTTGATAAGGACGATATTTTAATTACTTTAGATTTTGATCATTCAAAGAGACAGATTCCAGGTACAAAACAGGGTCTTGCGACAGAAACATTTAAAGACTTACGTTCTACATTTACGCCTGAACAGGTACAAACAGAAGCAAAACGCTGTCTTGGATGTGGTACAAGTGTGGTAGATCCTAATAAATGTATTGGATGTGGTCTATGTACAACTAAATGTGAATTTGATGCAATCAAGCTTACAAGAGATATCCCAGAAGGAAGCAATATGGTGAGATCAGAAGATAAGTTGAAGGTCATTCTTCCTTATGCTGCAAAAAGACAGATTAAGATCTTACGTAATAAGAAGAAATAAAAATGCATGAATTAGGTATTGTCGTACATATTGTTAGGACATTAGAAGATGTCGCACAGGAAAACAGTCTCACAGATATACGTAGAGTCACTTTACAAATAGGCAAGGTCAGTGGTATTGAACCGGACTATTTAGTAGACTGCTGGGAATATTATAAGAAGAAAGTGCCATTGCTAAAGTATTCAACACTTGATTATGAATGGATTGAAGCTATTACAATCTGTCATAACTGTCAAAATACTTATTCTACAATCGATTATGGCAGAGAATGTCCTTATTGTCATAGTGGGAATACTGTCTTACTGCAAGGCAATGAATGTTTAATTAAAGAAATAGAAGGAGAATAACTCCTCCATAAAAAATAACCCTCTCCGTAATTGGAGAGGATTATTTTTTATGGATATCTTCTGTACCTGCTTTTATAGCAGTTTCATAATACCAGAGTTTATGGTTAATTGTTTCTAGTTGTTTTTCTAACTGTCGCATTTCTTCTAATACAATCTCTTTTCTTCTCACAAAGAGTTGATAACGTTCTTCTAATGATTCATCACCACGTTTAACCATTTCTACATATTGTTGCATTTCAGAAATACTCATACCTGTATTCTTGAAACATTCAATAATACGCAGCATAGAAATATCTTTTTCTTTAAAGATACGATAACCTGATTCATTCTTTTCTAAGAAAGGAATGAGTCCCATCTTATCATAATAACGAATAGTAGAAACAGGTAAAGACATCATTTCTGATACTTGCTTAATTGTATAAGTCATCTAATCACCTCTTTAATAGTATAAGAAATAATAGAATGTGATTCAATAATTCTTGACCTTAAACCTTGGTTTAAGGTTACAATTTTTTTAGAGAGGTGATATAAATGAAATCAAAAGTATTATTTACACGTACAATTTCTCCGGAAATGGTTCTTACTATGTATGAAGAGTTAGGAAAAGAATTAACAGGTCATATTGCGATTAAGTTACATTCAGGAGAAGAAGGAAATCAGAATTTCTTAACACCTGAGTTCTGGGCTCCTATAATCCGACATCTTGATGGGACAGTTGTAGAATGTAATACAGCTTATGAAGGATCAAGAAATACAACAGAAAAACATCTAAAGACAATTGAAAAACATGGATGGTCTCGATATTTTGATGTTGATTTATTAGATGCGGAAGGACCAGATCTTGTATTAGATATTCCAGGTGGTAAAGTGATTCAAAAAAACTATGTCGGCAAAGATATTGCAAACTATAATGGCATGCTTGTCTTATCACATTTTAAAGGACATCCAATGGGAGGATATGGAGGTGCTTTAAAGCAGCTTTCTATTGGTTGTGCATCTTCTTATGGCAAAGCATATATACATGGTGCAGGTGTTCCAGAAGATATGTGGACAGCAAATCATGATTTATTCTTAGAGTCTATGGCTGATGCTGCATCATCTGTTCATAATTATTTTAAAGATAATATTGTATATATCAATGTGATGAAAAATATGTCAGTCGATTGTGACTGCTGTGCAGTGGCAGAAGATCCATGTATGAAAGATATTGGTATTTTGATTTCTACTGATCCTATTGCTATTGATCAGGCATGTTTGGACCTTGTCTATGCTTCAGATGATCCAGGTAAAGAACATCTTATTGAACGTATTGAATCAAGAAATGGTGTTCATACTATTGAAGCAGCAGAAGCATTGGGATATGGTTATAGAGATTATGAACTTATAGAAATCGAGTCATGACAAAGTCACTATATATTTTCCTGTAAATGTGTGACTATTATTGCTGAGATAAAATAAAAATATAGGTAAAAAACGACAAATGGGCGTTGAAAACCTATATTTTTTATTGACTTTTGCAATTACATAGTATATAACCTAATGATACTATTCAGATTACAAAGGGGGACTTATATGGAAAATAACGTTACATCAGGAAATATATTAAAACATATCGCATTTTTTGCGATACCTTATCTATTATCTTATTTCTTACAGACACTCTATGGTATGGCTGATTTATTTATCATTGGGCAATTTAATGCGGTAGATGGTATTACAGCTGTTTCTAATGGTAGTCAGGTCATGCATATGTTGACAGCGATTCTTGTAGGACTGGCTATGGGGGTTACTGTTTCTATTAGTCATGCAGTTGGCGCTAAGAATCATACATTAGTAGAAAGAACGATAGGTAATACAATTACACTCTTTGCATGCATTTCTATCATTTCTACTCTTCTGTTGCTTATTTTTGTAAAACCACTTGTTGTGTTACTCAATGTACCACAAGAAGCAATGACTGGAACTGTACAGTATCTTGTCATCTGCTTTATAGGGATCCCTTTCATTACTGCTTATAACATCATCAGTTCTATATACAGAGGTTTAGGGGATTCTAAAAGCCCTATGTATATTATTGCGATTGCTTGTTTATTAAATATTGTCTTAGACTATCTCTTTATCGGTTTATTTCATATGGGACCTGTAGGTGCCGCATTAGGAACTACTTTATCACAAAGCGTGAGTGTTATTATCGCACTCATCTCAATGAAATATCGTACTTCTGACATTCATATCAAAAAAGAAGACCTTCATCTTCAACCTCAGGTATTTAAACAGATTTTAAAAGTAGGCTTTCCTGTCGCAATTCAGGATGGATGTATTCAGGTTGGTTTTATCATCATTACTATTATTGCGAATAGCCGTGGATTAAATGATGCCGCTGCAGTAGGTATCGTAGAAAAAATGATTACAGCAATCTTTATTATCCCTTCTACAATGCTTGCGACTGTATCAGCTTTGTCTGCACAAAATATCGGTGCCAAAGACTACGGGCGTGCCCGTACTGTATTAAAATATGCAGTTATAATTGCTACTCTCTATGGAATCATTGTTGCCTTGATTGTAGAATGTGCTGCACCTACACTTCTTGGCTTATTCACTAAAGATACAACAGTAATCTTACTAGGTGCACAATATATCAGTTCTTATATTATTGATACAATATTTGCAGGGGTTCACTTTAGCTTTAGTGGTTACTTTGCGGCTGATGGTAAGAGCTATATTGGTTTTATTCATAATATCATCTCTCTTTCATTAGTCAGAGTACCAGGTTCTTATATTGCTTCTATTTTGTATCCTCATAACTTGTTTCCAATGGGACTTGCCGCTCCTTTAGGATCATTATTATCAGTGATTATTTGTTTAATCGCATATCGTATATTGAAGAAGAAAGATGAATTAAGTGTGCTATAATTGATTCTAAGAGAGGTACATTTATGGATAAGATAAGATGGAATCAATTGTTCACTCCAAGAACATTAAAGAGAGGATATGAACTCTACCAAAGTGGTGCAGTAGAAGACATTCAACATAATGAATATGCAATCAAAGGAAGCATATTTGATGATGAAGACTATTACTCTATTGTTTATTTACGTGATGGAATGATAGAAGATATGGATTGCAGCTGTGAAAATGAAGATGAATATTGTGAACATATTGCAGCACTTCTTTATGCCTATGATCCCAAACAAACATATCAATTCCATGATTTTCAAGAAGTCTATACTGATGAAAAGTACAAATCTGTGATTAGAGATATTATTACAGAGAGTGGAAGCTATAAACAGATGATCAATAAACTCATCTCCTATAAACGTTCAATTCTTCCTACAATAACAGAAGACTCTCTTGCATCACTTAATTTGGTATTTGAAACATTTTATCTCATTTCATCTATTCCTGAAGAAAAAGATGATATCTTAGAAGAGCTTAAGAATGATTTAAAAATAATCGTTTCTTGCAGTCATAATAAGAAGACTTTATTAGATGTATTTGAAAGAGAATACCATTTTCATAAGTATGAGAAAGAAGATGAAGAATATCTTACTGAAGTCTTTCTAGAATGTTTTAATGAAGCAGAATTATATGAAGATAAGTACCGCATAGTGAATCATATGATCCTAGGTAGTGAAGCCTTGAAAGATATCTGGGATGGACGTATGCAGTACTCTCGCTGGATATACATAGGATTAAAGATGTTGCAGGAAGCACGTCATTCCCATCAGGACATTCTTCATTTCCTTGATACATATCACAAATATCCACCTGTGTTTATTCGATATGCGAATGCATGTCTAGAAAATAGAAATAATAATAAAGCTCTTGAAGTCGTAGAACTTGGATTAAAGTATCATCAAGAAGATGAAGATTTACTTAAGATGAAAAAGGAGATTTCACCTTGTTTAAATCTTAATATTATAGATTGGGCAGATCAGTTTACGGATGTCATCTTAAAACGTGGTTATGATTACTTTAATAAAGAGAAGGTCAAGAAGCTTTATCAGGAGCCTTATGGTATTGCGGCTGTAGTAGAAGGGTCAGATGATTATCATGTGACTATAGATTTAAAGGATAAACAGGTCACTGGTATGTATTGTGATTGTCCTTATGCCAATAAAGGACATCATTGTAAGCATATGGCAGCTGTACTTCTTGCATGTAGTGAATATGAAAATTATGATGATATCAAGGCAAAACTAGATATCGAGTTTATAAAAGAACTCAAAGAACGTATTCATACACTTCCAAGAAATCAATTAGAACAGCTCCTGTTTAATGAAATGAGATTCAATGAGTCTTTACAACAACGCTTTATTGATCTTATTGAAACAACGACAATTCAAGATAAATACTTAGACTATCTAGTAGAACTGATAGATGACAATGAAGATCATATACCAACACTCTTAAAAAAATTAAAAAAGTATCTTCGTATCTCTTTAAGTAAACTTATATCAATACGTGATTACCAGACAGCACATGCGCTTATTGCCTGCACATTAAGTAAAGTCACATGTTTAGACCCAAAGAAAGAACTCTATGACTTTCTTAAAGATGTCCATGAGTATTTGAGACAACTTATAAAGATCTATCCTTCTAGTGAAGAAGCCTTTAATGCAGTGAAGGAATTTTATAGTGACTGCTGCATGCCATTTTATGAAAGTATGATTGATTCAGTACTCTTAAATGATTTTGATAGTAAGCAGTTCTATGATTTGAAGTTCAATCTTATTCATCAGAAGATTCTCTATTCCTCTCTTTATGATGACAGAGAACTCCAAAAGTTTATCTATGAACGTTGGACAAAATATGGTTTGGATTTACTTATAGAATCAGGTAAAGAAGAATCAGTGATTCTTGATTATTTAAGTCAGTATGCAGATAGTGAAGCAGTACAAGTCAATTATGTTGATTACTATGTAAGAAAAGGTCACTATCAGAAAGCACTGGATATTCTAGATGACCATACAGGTCATGCTTATGAAGTAAAAAAACAAGAAGTTATAGATGCAATGAATCATCATAAGGAAGTATCTTAAAGACTGCACTCGCAGTCTTTTTATTGACTTCTGATATTATAAGATTATAATAGTTCATAAATGAACTATCTAAATGTGAAAGAAGGTAAGAGCATGTATTTCAATATAGAGTTTCCAAATAAAATGGCTCATGCATATAGTGTTATGTGTAAACCACTATGTCAGGAAATGAAATTACCACAAACAGCTTTTGATATATTGATGTTTTTATCGAATAATCCTCAATATAAGACAGCAAGAGATATTGTAGAAGTAAGAAAAATTAAAGCCAATCTTGTTTCTATAAATGTAGATAAGCTTGTAAAAGAAGGGTATCTAGAAAGAAGAGAAGTGGCAGGAGATCGCCGAAAGACAGAACTTGTATGTACTTCTCGGGCAGATTCTATTATAGAAAAAGGACGCATAGTTCAGAAGGATTTTAAAGATACATTATTTAATAGCATGGATGATTCTATGAAAGAAATATTATTTAAAGGTATGGAAATCATGGAAGATAATCTTGATAGGATATTGGAGGATCAGTAATATGACAGTGTTAATGACTATTCTTGTTACATTTTTTGCAGGTATGGGTGCAGGATTAGGTACTGGTTTTGCAGGTATGAGTGCTGCAGCTGTTATTAGTCCTATGTTAATTACTTTCTTAGGAATGAAGCCTTATATGGCTGTAGGGATTGCTTTATCTTCCGATGTACTTGCAAGTGCAGTCTCTGCTTATGAATATGGTAAAAACAAGAATCTAGATATTAGAAATGGTTTAATCATGATGGTTTCTGTATTATGTTTTACAGTAGTAGGAAGCTATATCTCTAGTTTAGTACCAGCAGCTACTATGGGTAATTTCTCAGTCTTTATGACAATGCTTCTTGGAATAAAGTTTATCCTTAGACCAGTTATGACAACAAAAGAATCTATGGAAGCAGTCTCTCCTAAAAAAAGAGCCATTCAGTCAGTAATCTGTGGTGTTATTATTGGTTTTATCTGTGGCTTCATTGGTGCAGGTGGAGGTATGATGATGCTTCTTATTCTTACTTCTGTATTAGGCTATGAACTTAAGACAGCAGTAGGAACAAGTGTCTTTATTATGACATTCACTGCCTTAACAGGTGCTGTATCTCATTTTGCGATTGGTGGGACACCTGACTGGGGTGTATGGATTCTATGTGTTATCTTTACATTTATCTGGGCAAGAATTGCAGCGCGCTTTGCGAATAAAGCCACTCCAGAAACATTAAATAGAGTGACAGGTATTATCCTAGTTATATTAGGTGCTGTGGTATTTGCATTCTCAATGGTGAAATGAAAAAGTCTTCTTTACATTTGACGTAAAGAAGATTTTTTAATTACTTAGAAATGATTTCTACACCATCTTCTGTTACTAGAAGAGTATGTTCCCATTGTGCTGATAGTTTTCCATCATCTGTATAAACAGTCCAGTCATTATCAGTACCTAGATGGATATGACGTGTTCCCTGGTTAATCATTGGTTCAATAGTAAATACCATTCCAGGAACTATTAATACAGTCTTTTCTTTTGGTGTATAATGATATACATAAGGATCCTCATGCATGGCTTTTCCAATACCATGACCACAGAACTCTTCTACAACACTATAGCCATTGGCATGGGCATGCTTTTCAATTGCTGTACCAATATCAGCAATAGTACTTTCCCAAGGCTTTACAGCCTTCATACCTTCTTCAAGACATTCTTTAGTCACCTTTACTAGACGCTGTGCTTCTTCTGATACATGACCTAGCATAAACATTCTTGAAGCATCTGCATAATAGCCATTTACTCCAGTTGTCGCATCCACATTAATGATATCTCCATCCTGAAGTACATAATCTCCAGGAATACCATGACATACTTCATCATTGACAGAAGTACAGATACTCTTAGGATACCCTTCATAGTTTAAATCTGCAGAATAACCTCCATGACTTGAAGTATAAGCTACAGCCATATCATCAATATCCTGTGTTGTCATACCAATTTGAATATGTTCTTCAATATAATCTAATAATCCATTATTGACAACAGCTGCTCTTTTAATAGCTTCAATCTGTTTCTCATTCTTAATCATTTTATGATTAGGAATAAGATAACCATGTTTTTTATATTGTTTAAGCTTTTTATCAAAAGCTTCATGACAATCATGATAGTCTAACTGACTACCACACCAGCATTTTCTTTTCATTGCTTTACCTTCTTTCTTTACAAAGTATACACCATTTTTTTAAAAATTACATTGAAAGTTAGTCATATACAACAAGGAGTACACAAATGATTTATTATTTTACAGGAACAGGCAATAGTCGATATATTGCAAGAGAACTACATCAACAATTAAATGAAGATTATATAAATATGAATACACTTATTAGAAATAATGATCATAGCTTACAGAATATCCAAGGAACATTGGTGTTTGTGGTACCCACTTATGCCTGGAGAATACCTCGTATTGTTGAAGAATGGATTCGTTCGACAGCTTTTAAGGATGTTGAAGAAGTCTATTTTGTGATGGATTGTGGGGGAAATATAGGCAATGCAGGTCATTATAATAGAAAACTATGTGAGAAGAAGGGCTTCAACTATAAAGGTACAATGGAAATTATCATGCCAGAGAACTATCTCGCAATGTTTAATACACCAGAAGATGATGAAGCCAAAAAGATTATTAAACAGGCAGATCCTGTTATTAAACAAGCAGTTTCCTATATCCATCAGCATTTACCTTTTCCTAACATGTCATTACAATTGAAAGACAAGTTCCAATCTTCTATTGTGAATACAGTTTTCTATCCACTTTTTGTGAAAGCAGCTGCTTTCTATAGTACGGATGAATGTATTGGATGTGGATTATGTGAGAAATTATGTCCATTAAAAAATATCCAAATAAAAGATCATCGTCCTGTATGGGGTAAGGAATGTACGCATTGTATGGCATGTATTGCGAAATGTCCTAAAAAGGCGATAGAATATGGGAAGAAAAGCAAGGGAAAGAATAGATATTATATTGACTAGGTACAACTTGATAGTTTATCGCTTATTCAACTAGATAGTTATGTTATAATAGTAGAAAAGACAAACTATTAGATGTCAATAAATGATTTATTTTTTAAGAATTTATTGATTTTATAGGCATTTGTCTTGATTTAGAGGTGAATCCTCTATAAAAATCCTCTTTCTTTTCTAAAAAAGAGTACACTGAAAAGAACTTTTCAATGCAAAAACATCGAAAGCTCTTACATTAGATTTCTATATACCATTAAATAATCATCGTCTCTTCTAATTTGGTGTATACAAACTTATGTACTTCACCATTGATATCAGAATACTGATAGATCTGTTTTCTAGTATTTTTAGGAAAGTCTAATGATATTGAATTGAAGAACGTATTTTGGGTTTCTTCTGGTAATCTCATGATATGTTCATGAAGAATTACAAAGCCGATTTCGTTTTTCATAATGGAATAGATATATCGTGCAATTTTATTTGCGATTGCGATATTAGCCAGCTTATGTCTTTTCTTGTTTCCATTCTTGATTCTTTCAAACTGATGTTTTAGAACTGGATTATGACGTCTGGCAAATTCAGCAATCATGTAAATTGCATGTCTGAGATATCTGGAGCCTTTTTTAGAAATCTTGCCCATGGTTTCTACAGATGTTCCAGAGCGCTTGTTTCTAGGGCTTGTTCCCGAATAAGAGACAAAACAGTCTGCGTTTTTAAATCGTTTTATATCGCCAGTTTCAGCAATAACAGTTGCAGCAGTTAAAGGACCACATCCTGTAATTGTAAGAAGCAGTTTATAAGCTGGATTTAAAGAAGCAACATCTCTAATATATCTTTCAATCATTTTAAGCTGACCTTTTATGTTTTTTATGTTTTCAACGAGGTCTAGAATGATACTTCTTCCATAAGAAGAAATATTATCAGGAACCAGAGTATCATGACACAAATCAAAGAGCTTATCGATCTTATCCATCGAGCAGCGATGTTTCGTAGCTTCATAAACGACATTGAATACTTCAAGTCTTGAAGCATTTATGATATCATGTGTCGTAGGATATGAAGATAAGACAGCGATAAAAGCAGCTGATTTAGGTTCGAAAACATATTGAAGTTCAGGAAATAAACAATCACATTGGGCGATGAGACGGTTGATTTCTTGAGAATAGATTTTTTTGATCTGATAATGTCTGTGTACTAAAGCTTTCAAATCTTGATATCCGTTTTTATTTTCAAAAACGTTGTCATTGACATATTGAACATCGGAATCAGTACCAATGATAGTTGAAATGGTTTGAGCATCTAAAGGATCAGATTTAGCAATGTTATGAGCGTTACGCCATTGATTGACAAAATCAGTATTCAAAAATTTGATGCTTTCATTATCATTGAGATTGTCTTTAATAAAGTTATAGACATTAGTAGAATAGATACCAGTAACTTCTAAAGCAAAACAGATACTGGTACAGTTATCATCGGAA
>NZ_JBHSEB010000108.1:0-3812 GCF_042651925.1 Catenibacterium sp. GCM10023432
ATCCACGATTGAACAATTAAGGAGAGTTACTTTTTTTGTTTCCTCCTCGTCATTTCATATTGTCTAATAAGAACTGTAGTGAAGCTCTTGAAGAAAAAGATGCAATCTTTTCTTCTGAATCTTCATAGGATGCAAAATAGAGATGATAATCAACGAGTTTAGATAATTCACTCTCTTTAGTAGAAGAAATAAGAACAGTTGTCACCTGGTTCTTGTTCATCACACGGATGAAATCTTCTACATGAGGTATTCTATTGGCATAGGAGATCACAATTGCGAGGTCTCCTTTTTTTAATGTTTCAGCAACCTTTGTTTGATAGAAAATCTGTTTTTCTACTATGACATCTCTGCCTATTTCTAACATGTTCTGTCTAAAACACTCAGCCATGAAGAAATTACCTATAGAAGGAAATAACGCAATAACATTTGCATTATACATTTTCTGGACAATTTTACCAAATTCATCTAGATTCACTAGGTTTAATGTAGAATGAAGTGTCTGGTCATAGAGATTCAACATTTTAGTCATTATTTCATGGTTTGTGTTATTGATCCTGAAAGGATAGTTATAGTCCACTGAAATAAGTTCTTTCTAGTATCTTTCACGATCAAAATGAATATGGGATTTAAATGCCTGTAAACCTGAAAGTTCTAGTTTATCAATAATTCGATAAATAGTAGAAACAGACACATAGCTGTTTTTAGAAATATCTGAAGCAGACATATTCATAATATCTTCTGAATGTTCTACAACATAGTCTATAAGTATTTTTTCACTTTCTGTAAGTGATAACTGTTCGAGCTTATCATAAATGTTCATAAAAGCCTCCTGATAGACTATATTATACTCTATTTTAATTACTATTTCTTTAACTGGAATACTTCAAGTGCATTCTCTGTTGTCTGTTTGGCGACTTCTTCGTAGCTTAATCCTTTTAGTTCAGCAATCTTTTGGGCAACAAAATAGACATTACCTGGTTCATTCTGCTTTCCTCTATAAGGTGCTGGTGTGAGATAAGGATCATCTGTTTCTACAAGTAGATAGTTTAAATCTACGCCTTCAGCGACTCTTTTAGGAACCTTCGCGTTCTTAAAAGTAACAGGACCTGCCAAAGAAATATAATAACCAATCTTAATGAATCTTAAAGCCATCTCATAACTTCCACTATAACAATGCATAATACCTTTTACACCCGACTTAGAAAGTATATCCAATGTATCTTCATAAGCATCTCTGGCATGAATAGTAACAGGTAAAGATAATCTCTTGGCTATTTCTAACTGTTTCTTAAAACAGTCAATCTGTTTTTCTTTAGATGCTTCATCCCAATAGTAATCTAATCCTATTTCACCTACAGCAACAACCTTAGGATCTTTCGCAAGTGCTTCTATTGCCTCTAAATCCTCATCTGTTGTCTCTTTACAATCATTAGGACTAATACCTACTGCAGCATAAATAAAGTCATACTCATGCGCTATCTGTACTGCAAGACGTGAAGACTCTAAATCATAACCTACAACAGTAAAGTACTTCACACCTCTTTCTATTGCATTCTGAATATATAAATCACGATTTTCAAATAATTGTTCACTATTTAAATGTGTATGTGTATTAAATAACATTTTTCTTATTACCTCGCTTTTAATCAAGTATACATAAAAAAAACAGGGGAATAAACCCCTATTAGTAAATGCACAGTCCTTATAATTCTATCTATTATTACTTTCTAGATTAGTGTCCAGTGTTTAGCCTCTTTCCACTTAACATTAGGTATACTTTGTAATAGGTTTAATAGTTCATTATTATCTGCAAAACAACATTGCCCACTATATTGAATACAACATTTATTTTCCCTTTACTAACTTTATATTCATACGCTTTATTATTTCATATATTTTTTCTTTTTCATCGCTCTTTAAATTATCTTTTTGACAAATAATAAAAAAGCTATGTTTACTTATAAATACAAAATCTTTTGGTGTATCAATTATCTTGTTAATATCTTCATACTTTATTTGACTTGTTTTATCACTTGATACAATTATATTGACACCACTATTTCCAAAGATCAACGAATAAAATACTTCTTCTTTTCCTAACATCTCAATTTGTTTAGCTAAAATTAAATTGATGTTTCTTTTAGTAACATAAATACGAGCGAAGAAAAACACTGCTGCAACTGTAAAAGCAGCAAATGCATATAGTCTCATTTCAGAAGTTCCCTGTATTAAACAGATTATAGATAGTACAAGAAATAATATAATATATATTCTTGCCAAATTATTCTTCCAATTAGGCATCAAATATTTTTTATTCCTTTCAAGAACTTCTTTATTAATTACATTATTTTGAACTTCAATCCTCATTCAATATCACCCTCTAATGAGTAATTTATCATATCATCATTATCTGTCAACTATTTTTATATACTAAATTTAGGCAATATAAAAAGAATTGTATTTATTTTTTAAGATAGATACAATTCTTTAGTAATTTTATGCAACAACACCTAACGCCATTAAATATTCTGTAGCTAATGGTGCAGTTCCTGGATTAGATAGAAATGCTATTAATCCAATAACAACTGCAGCAGATATTGCAAGATTAGTTAGAGTTTTTGAATCCAATTTATAATCCACATCAGGTGTTGGGTTTGGAATAATTTCAAAACTTATTTCAACTGTAATTTCTTGATCTACAGTAGCAGAATCTGGAAAAATATCATCTGTAGTAATAACAAATGTTAATTTTGGATAAGTTCCATTCAAATTCACTTTCACACCTATTTGTCCTGATGTCACTGATTTAGCAACATCTTTTAAATCATTGATAGTAGAATTAATAATATCAATATTTTCAAAATCTTTAATTTCCATACCTGCAATCATACCTTCTATTTCTGCTTCACAAGATGCTGTTAACTCTCCTTCATTATTTAAATCGATTGTAATCGGAGTACTATCAAAATTAGTAGTTAATGTACCAGATACTTCCGCTGTTATTTTTATTGTCAAACCATTTAATAAAATAGTATCTAATAAAAATTCTTTCTTATAAGTAAGACTGCTATTATAAACTTTATCTAAATAACCTAAAGGTTCAAATACATTATAAACATATTGATCTCTTTGAATATCTAAAATAATATTGGAATTCTTTTCTGCTAATTGATCCGGTGACATATAAGGCACTTTATCAAATGTTGTAATACCCTTATCTCTACCTGAATATCCTGCCTTATCTAAATCAAATGAAGGACTTGAAGGGAATTGCCCACCATTATTCACATTAAATTCGAAGAACTGATCAAACGCCCAGTTCTTCGGAATAGGATAACCTAAGTTGCAGCTGTATCCGCTTGACATATCAGCTACAAATGAATATTCCGCTAAGCCTTTTTTACTGATATAAGAGCAGATATATCTTGGTGCATAAATTCCTACCTTATACTTTTTATTATTTGTTTCACTATCAAATACAAGATTCAGTTTCTTGAAGTATGGAACAATAAATGATTTCATCTGATAATCATAGCAGTCAAAGTCTACTGCAAAATAGATGGTTGTTCCATCAGGAACACCGATTCTCTTAGCTGCTGTAATTGCTGTATGTGCATCTACAATGCCCTGTCTAAGATTCTGAAAATACTCTGCTTTATATCCTCCATCCTGATAGATAGGGAATACTCTTAATCCAGCACTTTCAATGTTTTTGATTTCTTCAAATGTAATGAACTTTCTTTTTCCATTTGCTGTTCCTGTCAGATATCTACCTACCACCTGATATCCTGCATTCTTAATATCTAGTGCCT
>NZ_JBHSEB010000109.1:0-43913 GCF_042651925.1 Catenibacterium sp. GCM10023432
TCTAAGTCCAACTTATTTGTGCTTGAAAAGATAGCGGCGACTTATAAATATTCAGGATATTCTATTTAAGCAGAATTGCCTACTCACCCCTACGTGCTCTGTAGTATACCACCTCTCTTTGATTATACTATTATATCGAGAGGCACACTAGAGTTTTGGTGGATTTGAGTTTGGTTATATATTTGTGTCCGCGCAACGAAGGTGCGGGGAAATGGAGGAAAATATGAATGATTTAATGAAAACCCCTAAAATGACACCAAGAATACAGTCCACATTAAAACATACTGTAGAAGTACCAGAAGTGATGTACAAAGCCAGTGGTATTAATGTGAATGGAAGACGTATAAAAAGTTTATTGTTTAGTACAGATGTTGCACTTATTGCGAATAATAACGCAGATGCGATTCTTTCTGTTTATCCTTTTACACCTACAATCCAGATCACCAATGCGATTATTGGTGTCGCCAGACAACCGGTTTTTGTAGGAGTAGGAGGAGGCACTACCAATGGTGCAAGAGTATTCAAGATTGCCTTAGATGCAGAATTACATGGTGCAGCTGCTGTTGTACTCAATGCCCCTGTACATACAGAAATGATCAGAGAATTATCACGTATAGTAGATATTCCTATTGTCCTCACTGTTGTATCTTTGGACGAAGACTTAGAAGAACGTATGTTACATAGTGGTGCAAGAATCATCAATGTATCTGGTGGAAAGAATACAGTAGAAATCGTCAAGGCACTACGCGCTATTGATAAGGATTTTCCAATTATTGCGACTGGTGGACCAACTGAAGAAACAATTAAAGAAGTCATTGAAGCAGGTGCGAATGCAGTCACTTTCACACCTCCTACAAGTGCTGAAATATTTAAAGATATGATGGAAAACTACCGTGAACAGATGAAGAAGTAGAAATACTTCTTCTTTTTTATACAAAGATAGGGCTTTTGTTTAACATCTATATGAGGATTTATGTTATTATGAGGACAAATGCATAAAGGAGGAATAAATTTTGAAACAATATCTAGATATGTGTCGATATATCCTAGAACATGGTGAAGACCGTCCTGATCGCACAGGGACTGGTACACGTTCTGTATTTGGATATCAGACACGCTATGATTTACGTGAAGGATTTCCTCTTCTTACTACTAAGAAGATGTATTTACGTCCTATTGCGGAAGAACTATTATGGTTTATCAAGGGTGATACAAATATCAAATATCTTGTAGACCGTAATGTAAAAATATGGAACGAATGGCCTTATGAAGACTTTAAGAAGAGTGAAGACTTTAACGGTGAAACATTAGAAGAATTTGTAGAAAAGATCAAGAATGATGATGACTTTGCTAGTAAGCATGGTAACCTTGGTCCTGTTTATGGTGCACAGTGGCGTAACTTCAATAATGAAGGCACTGACCAGCTAATGAAACTCATTGATTCTTTAAAGAATAATCCATTCTCTAGAAGACATATTATTTCTGCATGGAACCCTAGCCAGGTTGATGAGATGGCTTTACCACCATGTCATACACTCATGCAGTTCTATGTATCAAGTGATAAGAAATATTTAAGCTGTCAGTTATATCAGAGAAGTGCTGATACGTTCTTAGGTGTTCCGTTTAATATTGCATCTTATGCTTTACTTACATGTATGCTTGCACAGGTATGTGGCTATGAACCAAAAGAATTTATTCATACAATTGGTGATGCTCATATTTATAAGAATCACTTTGATGTAGTTAAGACTCAGATTGAAAGAGAACCACTTCCTCTTCCTCGTCTTGTATTAAATAAAGATATTGATAATCTATTTGATTTCAAGATTGAAGATATCAAGCTAGAAGGTTATCAATCTCATGGTCCATTGAAAGGTAAGGTCAGTGTATGATCACTATCATTGTTGCAGCTGATAAGAATAATCTCATTGGTAAGAAGGGAACAGACAATGGGATGCCATGGCATAACAGCGAAGACTTTAAACACTTTAGAAGTACAACACTCAATCATACATTATTAATGGGTAAAACAACTTACCAGGCCATTGGTAAACCTTTGCCTAAACGTCATACAATCGTTCTCTCTCATAACTTTGAAGATGAAAGAGTAGAAGTCGTGGATGATTTAGTAGGAACGATTCAATCTTTTAAAGAACGTGGTGAAGACCTCTTTATTTCTGGTGGTGCTTCTGTATATAAACAGGCACTTCCATATTGTGATCAGATTCTTTTATCACGAATTCCTGGAGACTATACAGGGGAAACATATTTCCCTGACTTTTCTGAATATAACTATCGTCTCGTAGAAGAAAAGCCATTTGAGACATTTACACTAGAAATCTATCAAAAATGAAAAGACTTATATTAATTGTGCTTCGTTTCTTCTTTGAATTACCAGTACTGATCTTCCAGTTAAAACATATCAAGAAGCATAAGGATACGATTCCTTTTGAAGATCGTATTGACTGGACAAGAAGACTTCTAAAGAAAGCAACTAAAAGAGCACGTGTTAATCTAACTATTACAGGTACAGAATATCTTCCTGAAACAGGTGGTTTCTTTGTAGCTCCAAACCATCAGGGATTATTTGATATCCTTGCATTATTTGACAGTATTGAACGTCCTTTCAAGATTGTCTTTAAAAAAGAACTATTAGATGTTATCTTCTTAAGAGATGTGGCTGAATTCATGGAATATCCTGCTATTGACCGTACAAACTTAAGAGCTTCTATGAAGCTTATGAGACAGGTTAAAAAGGAAATGTCTGAAGGTATTCCTTATGTGATCTTCCCAGAAGGGACACGTTCTAAAAAAGGAAATGAATTATTAGAATTCAAGGGTGGTTCATTTAAACCGGCTATGGATGCACAGGTGCCAATTATTCCATGTGTCATGCATAACTGTTTTAAAGTATTAGACAGTAATTCTATTAAGAGAGTTGATTGTGGTATTCATTATCTATCACCAATTCCTTATGAAGAATATAAGGATATGAACAGCGTAGAAGTAGCTAATCTTGTACAATCAAGAATACAGACTAAAATGGATGAACTCGAAGAACGTGCTTAGGCATGTTCTTTTTTCATCTAACTATAAATGAAAGGGATAATTTGGTATAATGAGGAACAAGGAAGGAGAGGATACCATGTTTGGACACTTACAGATTAAAAGTGCTTATAGCTTTCAAGAGAGTACTCTATTAATTAATGCGCTTATAGACAACGCAAAATCAAAACATATCCAGGCTCTTGCCTTAACAGATGATAACAACATGTATGGGGCCTATGAATTCTATGAAGCCTGCAAGAAGGCTTCTATTAAGCCGATACTAGGTGTCAATGCCTCTATTATGTTTAATGATGAGTTAATACATTTATTACTTTATGCACGTGATGATGTAGGTTATAAGGATTTGGTACGTATTGTGAGTGATATTAATCTCAATGAGAATAAAGCTATCACATTGAAAGCTTTATCCAACTATCGTGATCATCTTTATGTTGTATCTCATGAATATGAAGATCGACTCATCGAACAAGAAGCCACAAGTAAAGAAGACTTGCTCACTCATGCTCAAATAGAGAGTCCAGTACTAAGTTTTATGAAAATTATGAAGAAGCTCTTTGGTGCCTCTTATCGTATCATGATTGTGGAAGATGGCCTCAAGGGACATACACTTCGTAATCAGACATTGATTAAATATGCTCAATTCTTAGATATTCCCTGTATCTGGGGTAATGATGTGCGTTATTTACATCCACATGATGCCTTTACACTTGATCTCTTACAAGCTTCTAAAAAGGGAGAAGTGCTTTCTAAGGATTATGTACCACTTACAAGTGAGCGTTATCTAAAAACAGAAAAAGAAATCAGAGAATTATTTAGCCGTTATCCAGATATTATTAAGAATACAGAAGAAATGATTGATAACTGTTATGGTTCTATTCAAAAAACAAAGAACGGTCTTCCTCACTATCAGACACCTCATGGTGATAGTGGGGCATATCTCAGACATCTTTGTATTAAAGGATTGAAACAACGCTTTAAAAATCAGACTATCACAGATGATTATAAAGACCGTTTACTTTATGAATTAAAAACTATTCATACTATGGGGTATGATGATTACTTCTTAATTGTATTTGATTATGTACAATATGCGAAAAAACATGGTATACTCGTAGGCCCAGGAAGAGGATCTGCGGCAGGCTCATTGGTTGCCTATTGCTTAGGAATCACAAATATTGATCCTTTAAAATATGATCTTCTTTTTGAACGTTTCTTGAATCCAGAAAGAGTATCCATGCCAGATATTGACGTAGACTTCCAGGATGATCGTCGTGATGAAGTCATTCAATATGTATGCAACAAATATGGTCATGATCATGTGGCACAGATTGTCGCTTTTTCTACATATGGTCCACGTGTCGCAATAAAGGATTTAGGAAAAGTGATGGGTATCCCTTTGCCAAGACTCGAAATGATTGCGAAGATGATACCTACTGCACCTAAACATCGTAAAAGTATTACTGAAGTTTATTCTACAAGTGCCTCATTCCAGGATATGATTCAAAAAGATCCAGTGCTTTCACGCCTTATTGCGCCTATGAGCTTAGTAGAATATCTTCCACGTAATATTACAATGCATGCAGCAGGGGTTGTCTTATCCTATGAACCATTAAGAGATGTTGTGCCTTTGGTCATCGGTCCAAGTGATATGATCATGAGCCAGTATTCTAAGGACTATATTGAAAAAACAGGTTTACTCAAGATGGACTTTTTAGGACTTAAGAATCTGACTATGATTGATTATATTATGAAGGATATAGAAAGAAGACTTGGTCAGACATTTTCTATCAATAGTATTCCTCTTAATGATGCACGTACCTACCACCTTATCTCTCGTGGTGATACAACAGGTGTCTTCCAGTTAGAATCAAGTGGAATGCGTTCATTACTTATGAAGATGAAACCGGATCATTTTGATGATATCGTCGCTGCAGTGGCTTTATATCGACCAGGTCCAATGGAAAATATTCCTCTCTATCTAGAAGGTAGAAAGAATAAAAATAATATTACTTATTTAGTCAAGGAACTTGAACCTATTCTAAAGTCTACTTATGGTATTATGATTTATCAGGAACAGATCATGCAGATTGCTCAGATCATTGCAGGATTCTCTTTAGGACGTGCAGATATATTAAGAAAAGCTGTTTCTAAAAAAGATGAAAGCATGATGGCTAGTATGAAGGAAGAATTCCTTCAGGGAGCTATCAAGAAAGGATTTGATGAAAAGATTGCCTTGAAACTTTATCAGATGATAGAGAAATTTGCGAACTATGGCTTTAATAAGAGTCACTCTGTCGCCTATGGTTATATGGCTTATCAATTGGCTTATTTAAAAGCGAATTATCCACTCTATTTCTTTGCAGCTATTCTTTCCAATGAATCAGGTTCTGCTTCTAGTAAGATGCGTATTATAGAAGAATCTAAACGCTATGGAGTCAAGATTCTTCCACCTTCTATTAATTATTCTTATTCACGCTTTGTAGTAGAAGAAGGAGGAATACGTTATTCTTTAGTCTCTATTAAGAATGTAGGGGCTGCAGGCTATAAGATGATTCTTAAGGAAAGAGAAAAAGGTCTCTTTAAGGATATGTATGATTTCTTATCCCGTATCCCTTCTCTTTCATCTAAGATGCTAGAAAGTTTAATTGATGCAGGAGCTTTTGATGAATTTAATAAAAATCGCGCTTATTTACGTAAGAATATTTCACTGATGTTAGAGTATATTCAATTAGGGGTGGATGAAAAGCCAATCTTTGAAGAAGTCAGAGAAAACAAATATGAACGTTTAGAAAGAGAAAGAGGAGTACTCGGTCTCTATGTATCTACACATCCTATTGTTTATGTAAAACAGAAGATCAAGCATCCCTTAGTTAATCTTGTAGATGTAGAAAACTATATGGATCGTAATATATTAGTTGTATGTTCTATTAGTTCAGTACGTGCCATTGTAGATAAGAAAGGTCGAGAAATGGCATTCATTGAAGGGCAGGATGAAACAGGACAGGTAGAATTTGTCTGCTTCTCTAACCAATATGAACGTTTTAAGAATATATTAGAAAGAGGAAAGATTGTGGAAATGAATGTACGTGTTCAATACCGTGATCGTTTATCTCTTATTATCAATCAAGTAAAGGAGTTATAAAATGGAAGAATTGATTTTAATAGATGGGAACTCATTACTATTTAAGGCATTCTATGCCACTAGCTATACAGGAAACTATATGGTGAATCGTAATGGTATTCCTACTAATGGTGTCTATGGATTTGCCCGTATGGTGGATAAGATCCTTGATAATAATCCTAAGTATGTGATTGTCGCATTTGATTATGGAAAGAAAACATTCCGTAATGAATTGTTGGATACCTATAAAGCCCAAAGAAAAGAAACACCAGAAGAACTGATTCCTCAGTTCTCTCTCGCAAGAGAATACTTAACAGCCCATAATATCACATGGTATGAAGTAGAAGGCTTTGAAGGTGATGATATTATTGGTACACTTGTTGATTTTGGTGAAAAGAATAATCTGAAAGTATCGGTCTATACAGGAGATAAAGATGCATTCCAGCTTATTTCGCCTCAAACGACAATCTATCGTACAGTCAAAGGTGTGACTGAACTTGATATTTATAACGAACAGACTTTACTTGATAAATATGGCTTAAAGCCAGATCAGATCAGAGATTTCCTAGGATTAATGGGTGATACTGCTGATAATATCCCAGGTATCAAAGGTATAGGTGAAAAGACTGCCTTAAAACTATTACACCAGTATGAAACCATTGAAGGATTAGAAGAACACCAGAATGAACTCAAGGGTAAGATGGGTGAAAAGATCAGAGCAGGTATGGAAGATGCCTTAATGAGTAAGAAGGTGGCTACAATACTTAGAGATGTTCCTTTAGATGTTGATTTGAAGAAAGCAGAGTATGAAGGCTATGACTATGACACATTAAAGTCATTCTATGAAACATATGATATGAACTCTTTGATTAAATCTATGACAATTGAAGCAGCACCTAAAAAGGAACTAAAACTAGAAATAGTGGACCATATGCCTGAAATCACAAAAGACAGTGCTGTCTATGCTTCTATTTATGATACAAATTACCATCGTTCTATTATTCTAGGTTATGGTATCTATAATGATGAACAGGCTTATTTTATTTCTTATGAGAATGCCCTTAAGGATGAATCATTCCTTGCTTATCTAAAGGATGAAACTAAGAAGAAGTATGGTTATGATATCAAGAGTGCAGTCATAGGTTCTAGATGGAATGGTGTAGAAATCAATGGTTATACATTTGATTTGTCTCTTGCATCTTATGTATTAGAACCAGCTATTAAAGAAGAACTCAAATATGTATGTACACACTTTGACTATGATGGTGTTCAGTATGATGAAGAAGTATTTGGAAAGGGTGCTAAAAAGCATATTCCAGATGATGCATTACTTGCTCAGCATACTGTTTCTAAAGCCAAGGCTATTTATGAATTAAAAGATGTTGTCACAAAAGAATTAAAAGATAAAAAGCAGTATGAACTATATGAAGACATTGAGCTTCCTGTGACACGTATTCTAGGAGAAATGGAATTTGCAGGAACTGAAATAGACTTAGATGTATTAAAGGAAATGGATGAAGCCTTTGATGAAACAATTGAAAAGTTGTCTAATGATATCTACCGTATTTCAGGTACAACCTTCAACATCTCTTCACCTAAACAGTTAGGTCAGGTCTTATTTGAAGATCTAGGCTTAAAGGGCGGCAAGAAGACAAAGACAGGTTATTCTACAAGCCAGGATGTCTTAGAAAAGATCATTGATGCCCATCCTGTTGTCCCACTTGTTCTTGAATATAGAATGTTGACTAAACTCTCTTCTACATACTTAAAAGGACTGCAGGAACAGGTCTTCCCAGACAATAAGATTCATACAATCTACAAACAGACACTTACCCATACAGGACGTTTGTCTTCTGTTGATCCAAATCTTCAGAATATTCCTGTAAGAAGTGAAGAAGGAAAATTAATTAGAAAAGCCTTTGTATCACATAATGGTTATCTTGTATCCTTCGACTATTCTCAGATTGAGTTAAGAATACTGGCACATATGGCTCATGTAACGAACCTTATTGATGCCTTTAATCAAGGTAAGGATATCCATAGACATACAGCTGCTTTAGTATTTGGTGTGAAAGATGAAGAAGTCACTCCACAGATGCGTTCACAGGCGAAAGCCGTTAACTTTGGAATCATCTATGGTATGAGTGAATTCAGACTCTCTAAGGACATTGGTATGTCCATTACCGAAGCAAGAAACTTCATTAATAAATATTTTGAAACATATCCAGAAGTAAAAACATATATGGATGAAGTCGTAGAAGTATGTAAAAAACAGGGTTATGTCTCTACACTATTAAATAGAAAAAGATATATTCCTACCATCAATGATAAGAACTTCATGGTACGTCAGCAGGCACAGAGATATGCAATGAATACACCAATCCAGGGAACGGGAGCAGATATTCTAAAACTTGCGATGATTGAAGTGGATAAAGCACTCAAAGTTCATCACTTAAAATCTCAGATGATTCTTCAGGTACATGATGAATTGATCTTTGATGTCTTTGAAGATGAACTAGAAGAAGTGATGTCTCTTGTGAAAGAAAAGATGGAAAACTGCATTAAGATGGATGTACCTCTTATTGTAGAAGGCAACTATGCCAAGAACTGGTGTGAATTAAAGTAATGCCTGAATTACCAGAAGTAGAAACAGTACGAAGAACCCTTAAGAACTTCGTACTTCATAAAACAATTGACTCTATAGAAGTACGTTATCCACGTATTATTGATGGCGATGTAGAAACATTTGTCTCTACACTTATTCATCAATCCATATGCGATATAGATCGATATGGTAAATATTTGATCTTTATTTTAGATCATGACGCATTTATTTCTCATCTAAGAATGGAAGGGAAATACAATATAAAACAGAAAGATGAACCCTATGATAAACATGATCATATTATCTTTCATATGACAGATGGCACAGATCTTCGTTATAACGATACAAGAAAGTTTGGTCGTATGCAGTTAGTAGACAAAGAATACTATCGTGAATATCCACCACTGAGTCGTTTAGGACAGGAACCAATGGAAGCGACATTTGACTATATCTATCCACATATCCATCAAAGTCATCTGCCTATCAAACAATTATTATTAGACCAGACTATTTTTACTGGAATTGGAAATATCTATGCGAATGAAATATGTTTTAGAATGGGTATGGATCCTCGTACAAGAGGAGACAGATTTTCAAAGAAACGTATTTTAGAATTAATAGAAGTATCCAGTACTATTTTAAAGGAAGCCATTGCCCAGGGTGGGACAACTATCCATTCATTTGATGCCAATGGAATCCATGGCTTATTTCAGGTTACTTTATCTGTTCATGCACAAACAACATGTTCAAAGTGCAAGGGACCTATAAAGAAAATCACAATTGCAGGAAGAGGAACATATTATTGTCCTCACTGTCAGAAAAGGAGATACTAAATATGTTGAATTGGGGTGTAATAGGATTAGGAAGAATTGCCCAGAGATTCTGTGAGAGTCTCTCTCATTTTGATGAAGCATGCTTTTATGCAGGGGCTTCTCATAATCCGGAAAAAAGACAACAATTTAAGGAACTCTATCATCCAGAAAAAATCTATGATGATTATATGAAGTTACTAGAAGATGAGAATGTAGATATTGTCTATATCGCATTGCCACATGCCTCTCATTACAAGTATGCATTAGAAGCAATGAAGCATCATAAAGCTGTTTTAGTAGAAAAACCAGCCACCTTGACAAGCAAAGAAATAAGAACACTCTGTGACTATTCAGAAAAGAATCATGTCTTCTTTATGGAAGCCATGAAATCCAGATTTATTCCAATGATCAATCAAGTTCATAAAGAAATAGATAAAGGTATTATTGGAGATATTGTTTCTATAGAAAACCATTTTCAATCCATTGTACCTTATGATGAGCATTCTTATATTTATGATCCAAAACAAGGTGGTGCTTTATATGATACAGGCATTTATAATATTGCGACTGTCTTAGATTTTGTGAAGAGTCCTGTCGTTTCTATTTCTAATGATGTGAAAGTAGAACATGGTGTAGATGTTCATGATTCGATTACTCTAGAATTTGAAAATGGTGTCAAAGCCTTTATGGAAGCTTCACTTGATGGACCAGTAAGAAAAGATATGATTATTACAGGTACTAAAGGGACTATCACACTAGATCCATTCTATCGTCCTACAAAAGCAGTTATTTCATTTAATGGTGAATCCTTCACAGGAGAAATCCCTTATGATACTGATGATTTCCATACTGAAATAGAAGCTTGTCATGAATCTATTGCGTACATTAAGGTAGAAAGTGATCGTATGAGTCATCAGGATAGTATTGATTGTATAGAACTTATGGAACGTATTGGAGAAACAATATGCAGGTCATAGGACTCACTGGTGGTATTGCGAGTGGGAAGAGTACAGTTAGTTATTATTTAATGACTCATGGCTATGAAGTGATTGATGCAGATGAAATCTCACGTCATGCATTAGAACCTGATACAAAAGCTTTTAAACAGGTTATTGAACACTTTCCTGTACTTGAAAACGAAAAAATCAACAGACAGAAGCTGGCAGATATTATCTTTAATAATCAGGATGAAAAGAACTATCTAGAAGGCATCCTACATCCCTATATTAGAAGCGTCATTGTACAAAAAATCAAACAATCTAAAAATAACCTTGTCTTTATTGATGTCCCATTGTTATTTGAAGCAGGGTGGGATGATCTATGTGATCATACAGTAGTCGTTAGCTGCGACAAAGAAACACAGATCCAAAGAGTCTTATCCCGTGACCATTGTACACGTACACAGGCATTAGATCGTATTAGAAACCAGATGTCTTTAGAAGACAAAGAAAAACGTGCGGATTATATCATTAGAAACAATACAAACTATTATGATTTAGAAAAAGAAATATTACGTGTCTTAAAGGAGGTGGAATAAGATGTTATATGCAACAGATGTCTATTTAAGTGAACGTTCATTACCACTTAGTAGTAATGACTGTGATATTCTCACTTATTTATATGCACCATTACTCAAGACACAGGCTTATAGCCTTTATATGTATTTGAATGTTGAATCTATGCGTATGCGTCATTTCCATCAGCCTTGTGCGATCAGTCGCTTGACTATGGCTTTAAATCTAGACTTGGAAGAATTAGACCAGGCAAGAAAGACTCTAGAAGGCTTAAGTTTACTTAAGTCCTACTATAAAGAATCAGAAGGGCAGGGGGTCTATATCTTTCACTTAATGACACCACTTTCTGTCAATGCCTTCTTTAGAAATCAGATACTTGCAGGTTTATTACAGAAGACAATCGGTATAGAAGAATATACTAAAACAAAGAATTACTTCCGTTCAGGACTAGAAAAGCTCACTGAATATGAGGAAGTCACATCATGCTTTGAAGATGTCTTCACAATTGATTTATCACAGAATAAACCATTACGACATGATTCAGGATATCAGGAAGAAGAAAGTGAACGTCCTGTTATTCACTATGATCTCACGCTCTTCTATGAAACATTGAAGGATTATCAGGTTCCTATGAAAATAGTGAATCGTAATGAAGATACAATTAAGCAGATTGCGACTCTTTATGCAATTGATCAATTATCTCTCGCCTTAATGGTTAAGGATGCGATTGTGGAAGGTAAGTTTAATCGTAAAGCTTTAGTAGAACAGGCTAAACGTTACTATAGTGCTGATTCAGCAAATTCACTTAAAGAGGTCTATCACACTCAGCCCATTCAGCATGCTTCACCACAAACTGATGATGATAACTTAAACAAGCACTTTAGATATCTAGAGACAATCTCACCTTATCAGCTATTAAAGAATAAGCAGGGAGGAAAAGAACCAGCCCTTCATGATCTCAATATTGCGGAATCATTGATGGCTTTAGGTCTTACTCCTGCAGTCACTAATATGTTGATAGAATATGTTTTAGGTAGAAGTAATGGACGACTAGACAAGAACTATTGTGAAACAATTGGTGCTTCATGGGTAAGAAAAGGGTTAAAGACAGCTCGTGATGCGTATCAGGAGGTTCATAATTCAAAACCTCAGCAAACAATAAAGAAGACAACAAAGAAACCTGAAAAGAAACAACAGAAAGTGACAGAACAAGATAAAGAAGAATTAAGAAGACTAATGGAAGAACTAGGAGGTGATCTATGATGATGAAAGCGGGTCAGATTCTTTCATTTGATAAAGAATTAGAAAATACAAGAAACCAAAGTCTACAAGAGTTAGTTAAAAGACAAGATATTAGAGAATTCGTAGAAAAGAATCATCTCACTCAAAAGGCTCTAGAAGATGCCTGGGTGGACTTACTTGCCTATGTGGATGATCATGAACCTTGTGTGCATTGTCATGGTATCAATGAATGTCCTAAGATGAATAAAGGTCAGCAGATTACTTTGAGCTATGATTCCTATGTTCATCGTGATGTGTGCAGCTGTATTTATGGTCTTGAAAAGCATGAAAATGATCAGCTTCTTTCTCGCTTCCATTACAACAACATGTCTACTAGACTTGCTCTTATTAGCCTAAAGGATATGAGTGCTGAAGCAATGAATAAAGAAAACTCAGGTACGATGCATTTAACTAAACAGTTGGTTGAATATGTCAATAAACCACAAACAAAAGGCTTCTTAGTATGTGGTGGACCCAATCGTACAAGAATTATGGCAGGTATGATGAATGCACTTGCGAGACGTGGCTATGAAGTAGGCTTATGTCATGTACCTACACTTATGGCAGATGTCAAAGCAAGCTTTAATTCAAATGAAGATACATTTTTAGTAGAACTTGTAAAAAACATCCCTTATTTACTTTTGGATAGTGTAGGGGAAGAAAATGTCACGAACTGGTCTAGAGATGAAGTTCTTGCAATGATTTTAGACTATCGTATTTTAAATGAATTGCCTACTTTCATGACTTCTGCATACAGTTTTGAAGATCTGGAAACGATTTACATGAGTAAATATAATGATAAACGTGAACAGTTAAGAGCAAAAAATATTGTTTCTAAAATGAAAGCGCTATGTTGTGAAATAATTATTGACTAAAAAAATTGATTGGAATAGAATTATTGATGGTAAGGAACGAACAATTATGCTAGAATGATTTTGAATATAATTCATAAGTTGAGAGGAGAAAAAAATGGTTAAGTGTATTGGTGTTTTGACTTCTGGGGGAGATGCTCCTGGGATGAACGCTGCAATTCGTGCAGTAGCTAGAACTTGTCTTAACAAGGGTATTGAAGTATATGGCGTTAGACTTGGCTATAAAGGTCTTCATGAAGGTAAGTTCATGAAATTCGATCGTCATAGTACTCGTAATATCATCAATAATGGTGGTACTATTTTAAAATCTGCTCGTTTCCCTGAATTCAAAGATCCTGAAATCAGAAAAGAAGCAATCGAACAGATGAAAAAAGTAGGTATGGAAGCATTAGTAGTCATCGGTGGTGATGGTTCATACAATGGTGCTTTAAAGCTAACAGAAATGGGAGTAAATTGTATTGGTCTTCCAGGAACAATTGACAATGATATTCCTGATACTGATTTCACAATTGGATTTGATACTGCATTAAATACAATTGTTGAAGCATTAGATAGATTAAGAGATACTTCTTCTTCACATCAGAGATGTACTATCCTTGAAGTAATGGGTAGAAGATGTGGTGACCTTGCAATTAATGCAGGTATCGCGGCTGGTGCTGAACTAGTAATCACTTCTGATACTGGTTATGATGAAGAAAAGATCATCGAAAGATTAAAACAGTCAAAAGCATCTGATAAGGACCATGCAATCGTGGTTATTACTGAACATATCACTGATGTCAATGAACTTGCAAAGAAAGTCGAAGCTGCAACAGGTTTCGAAACTCGTGCAAATGTCTTAGGTCATTTACAGCGTGGTGGTAGACCAACTGCAAGAGACCGTGTCTTAGCTAGCCGTATGGGTGTTAAGGCTGTAGAACTTCTTGAAGAAGGTAAAGGTGGACTTTGCGTAGGTGAAGTACATGGTCAGATTACTGCTTTCCCTATCACAGAAGTATTAAGTCATAAGCATGCAGCTGATTCTGGTATTTACGAAGACGCTAAGAAATTACGTTAATTTCTCAGTGTGTTTGTTAAATATATATAACGGAGTGTAAATTTATTTGGTTGATTAAGGAGTCTAAAATGGTTAAAGAAAAAATGAAAAAAACAAAAATTGTTTGTACTATTGGTCCTGCTTCACAGGATAAAGAAATGTTAAAGAAGCTTGTTAAAGCTGGTATGAACGTAATGCGTTGTAACTTCTCTCATGGTGACTATGAAGAACATGCTATGAAGATGGATACTTTAAGAGAAGTAAACAAGGAATTAGGTACTGATGTAGCTATCATGCTTGATACTAAAGGTCCTGAAATCCGTACTGGTGCTTTCGAAGGTGGATTCACTGAATTCAAGAAAGGTCAGGTTTCAGTAATCACTCCAGAAGAAATTGTTGGTTCTGCAGATCGTTTCACAATTTCTTATAAGGAATTATACAAAGATGTTAAGCCTGGTGCTTATATCTTAGTTAACGATGGTCAGGTTGCATTATTAGTTGACCACGTTGAAGGTAAGGATATCTATTGTGTAGCTGCTAACGATGGTAGAGTTAAGAACACTCGTGGTATCAACGTTCCAGGTACTAAGTTACAGTTCGAATTCTTATCAGAAAAAGATAAGAACGACTTAATCTTCGGTTGCAAACAGGATGTAAACTTCATCGCTGCTTCATTCGTAAGAAGAAAACAGGATGTATTAGATATTAAGAAATTAATTGCTGAAAACGGTAAGCCAGATATCAAAGTATTACCAAAGATCGAATGTGTTGAAGGTGTTGAAAACATCGATGAAATCATCGAAGTAGCTGATGGTATCATGGTTGCTCGTGGTGACTTAGGTGTAGAAGTACCTGCTGAAGATGTACCTCTAATCCAGAAGTCAATCATCAAGAAATGTAATGCTGCTGGTAAGATCGTTATTACTGCAACTCAGATGCTTGAATCTATGCAGGAAAACCCAAGACCAACAAGAGCTGAAGTATCTGACGTAGCTAACGCTATCTATGATGGTACTGATGCTATCATGTTATCTGGTGAATCTGCTCAGGGTAAATATCCTGAAGAAGCAGTATTAACTATGAACAAGATTGCTCATAAGATCGAAGAAAACTTAGACTATGCTTCAATCTTAAGAAGAGCTATCAGAACTGCTGATAATACAAACCCTTCAGAAGCTATCTGTATGTCAGTTGCTGAAATTGCTGCAAACTTCAACGTTTCAGCTATCATCGCATTCACTGAAACAGGTGCAACTGCAAAACGTATGTCACGTTATAGACCACATTGCCCAATCATCGCTCCAACTCCATCTGATGATACAGTTAAGAAATTAGCTCTTAACTGGGGTGTTAAGCCTGTACTTTGCAAATCTATGAAATCAAGAGAAGGTTTAATGGATCTTGCAATGGTTATCGCTAAGGAAAACGGAATTTCAGCTGGTGAACAGGTAATCGTAACTGGTGGTACTCCAGGTGTTTCTGGTTTAACAAGTTACTTAGAAATCGTTACAATCAAATAATTTTTGATAATTAGGAATAGGGTGACCTATTCCTTTTTTCTTTATTGACAATTAACTGAAGTGGTGTACAATAAAGGCACAAGCTACGAAACAGGATATGTCTTTAAGATAAAAGCTTACTAGAGAGGAAGAAATGGTGGAAACTTCCAAGATATTTACTTAAAGGTACTCCCTGTGATGCTGAACTCGAAAGAGATTCCGTTACTCGCGTTAAGAGATCAGAGGTTATGCATTGCATAACGAATAAAGGTGGTAACACGAGACTTCGTCCTTTGATGAGGTCTCTTTTTATTTATAGGAGGAGAATATGAGCGATTTTTTAAATGACAAAGATTTAAATACTTTAAATCATTCATGTGCACACGTATTAGCACAGGCAGTTAAACATCTTTATCCACAGGCTAAATTCTGGGTTGGTCCAGTAGTCGAAGAAGGATTCTATTATGATATCGATTTAGGTGATCAGACTATTTCTGATGATGACTTACCAAAGATTGAAAAAGAAATGAAGAAAATCTGTAAAGATGGTAAGAGAATCGTGAGACATGAAGTCTCTAAAGAAGAAGCTTTAGAAGAATTCAAGGATGATGAATATAAGCTAGACTTAATCAATGGTTTAGAAGATGGTACAATCACAACTTATTCACAGGGTGATTTCACTGACTTATGTCGTGGCCCACATGTAGAAACAGTTAAATTATGTAAGAACTTCAAGTTAATCAAACATTCAGGTGCTTATTGGAAAGGTGATAAGAACAACAAGGTTCTTCAGAGAATCTATGGTGTATGTTTCCCAACTAAAGAAGAATTAGAAGCACATCTTCAGTTATTAGAAGAAGCAAAGGAAAGAGACCACAGAAGACTTGGTAAAGAATTAGGTATCTTCATGTTTGCGGATATCGTAGGTAAAGGGTTACCAATGTGGTTACCAAATGGTTTTACTGTAAGACGTTTATTATCTGATTACATCATGAACAAAGAATTAGAATTAGGTTATGAACATGTTATGACACCTTCTCTTGGTAACGTTAAGTTATACAAGAAATCAGGACATTGGGCACATTATAAAGATGATATGTTCCCAGCTATGGAATTAGATGATGAAGCATATGTATTAAGACCTATGAACTGTCCACACCATATGGTTATGTATAAATCTACATTACATTCATATCGTGATCTTCCAGTTAGAATTGCGGAAATTGCGAACGATTTCCGTTTTGAAGCAAGTGGTGCTTTAACTGGTATCGAACGTGCAAGAGCCTTCACACAGAACGATTCACATATCTTCTGTCGTCCAGACCAGATTGCTCAGGAATTCAAGAATGTAGCACACTTAATCTTAGATGTATATAAAGACTTTGGTTTTAAAGATTATTCATTCCGTTTATCATTAAGAGATAAGAACAACAAAGAAAAGTATTTCGGTAATGATGAATTATGGGAAAAGAGTGAAAATGAATTACGTGAAGTATTAAAAGAAATGGATGTAGAATTCTATGAAGCAGAAGGCGAAGCAGCATTCTATGGTCCTAAACTTGACGTACAGGTAAAGAGTGCATTAGGACATGATGTTACTTTATCTACTATCCAGTTAGACTACCAGCTACCAGAAAGATTCGAATTAACTTATGTTGATGAAAATGGTGATAAGGTAAGACCGGTTGTTATTCATAGAGCAATCTTAGGTTCATTAGACCGTTTCGTTGCCTTCTTATTAGAAGAAACAAAAGGTAACCTTCCTCTATGGTTAGCCCCTACTCAGGTTCAGGTTATTCCAGTTAAACTTGAATACCATGATGAATACGCAAAAGAAGTTGTGGCTAAGTTAAGAAAAGCACACTTCAGAGTAAATAACGATAATAGAGATGAAAAGCTCGGTTATCGTATCAGAGAAGCACAGTTAAAGAAGATCCCTTATCAGTTAGTACTTGGTGATAACGAAAGAGATAATGGTACTGTGACTTATCGTAAACATGGTGAAAAGAAACAGACTACAGTAACTTTTGAAGAATTCGTAGAATTATTAAATACAGAAGTAGAAAATAAAACTTTAAGCCACTAATACATTTGACTCCCTTCACTGGGAGTCTTTTTTTGTGAAAAGACAAAAATCCGTATGTTTTGTTTGCTTTCAAAGTGTTTTACCCCCTATAATAGACTATACAATAAAGGAGTGTTTTCGATGAAACGTAGAATAGAAGAAGTAAAGAAAATTGTTATTAAGGTAGGCTCAAGCTCACTTTGTGACAAAGATGGAAAAATCAACAAAGAAAAAATATTGATGTTAACATGGCAGATTGCCAAACTTAAAAGAGAAGGCTATATCGTTGTTTTAGTCTCTTCAGGAGCTATTGCAGCGGGTATGGGCGCATTAGGACTAGACAGTAAACCGAAAACACTACCGGAAAAACAGGCTTTAGCTGCGATTGGGCAGGCAAGACTAATGGAAATCTATGAAGAAATATTCCAGGTCTTTAATATGAGATGTTCTCAGATCTTATTAAATCATGATGACTTTGATGATCGTCATCGTTTAATGAACTTAAACCATACAATCAATGCACTACTCAATTATGGTGTTGTTCCTATTATTAATGAAAATGATGCTTTGGCAGTAGATGAAATCAAGGTTGGTGACAATGATACATTGGCTTCACTTATTGTTCCTCTAGTAGAAGCACAATTATTAATTCTCGTGAGTGATATTGATGGTCTTTATACAGGCAATCCTCATACTGACCCTGATGCTATGCTTATCCACTATGTAGATAAGATTGATGATACTATTTTGAGCTATGCAGGAGATGCAGTCAGTGGTCTAGGTACAGGTGGCATGGCGACTAAACTAAAAGCGGCTCAAATGGTCAATGCATTAGGTAGTCATATGTGTATTGTGAATGGACAGAAAGAAAACAGTATATTAAATGCTTTAGATAATGAAGGGACTTGGTTCAATGGCGCTTCTGGCACAAATATGAATGCAAGAAGACATTGGATTGCCTATCGTACTAAACCAAGAGGAACAATTATAGTTGATGCAGGATGTAGAAAAGCGATTGTTGATAAACATGTCAGTCTTTTACCTACAGGTATTAAAGATGTGGAAGGAAGATTCTTAGAGGGACAGGTTGTTGATATCAAGGACGAAGAGTTAAATACAATTGCGAAGGGTGTAGTCAATTATGCCAGTGATGAAATCAGACTGATCAAGGGACACCAGTCTTCTGAAATAGATGACATATTACATCGTCATGACTATGATGAAGTAGTACATGCAAATAACATGGTTGTATTGGAGGAAAGATAATGAATACATTATTAGAAACACAATTAAAGCGTGCAAAAGCAGCTGCACGTCTTTTAAAGAATATGCCTACTTGCACAAAGAATCAGGCACTAGATAAAATAGCCGATGCATTGATTGCACATAGTGATGAAATTCTAGAAGCCAACAAAAAAGATATGGCACATGCCAAGGAAGTCAATATGACAAAAGCAATGCAGGATAGACTCTTATTTACCTATGAGCGTATTGTAGGAGTGAGTGATGGAGTCAAGAAGGTAGCTACATTGCCTGATCCTATTGGTGAAGTGATGGAATCCTGGACAAGACCAAATGGTCTAAAGATTTCTAAGGTGAGAGTGCCTATTGGTGTATTTGGAATTATTTATGAAGCCCGTCCTAATGTGACTGTAGATATTGCCTCTCTTTGCTTAAAATCAGGCAATGCATGTGTTTTAAGAGGTGGCAAAGAAGCCATTCATACAAATAAGAAATTAGTAGAAATTATGAAGGATGCCACTAAAGACATCTTGCCAGAAGGGGTGATTGAACTGATTACAGAACTAGATCACGCCATCGTAGGAGAACTCATCCATGCCAATGAATATGTGGATGTTATTGTACCTAGAGGTGGTGCTGGACTCATTCAGTTTGTTGTTAAGAATGCAACAGTACCTGTTATTGAAACAGGCGCTGGTATCTGTCATCTTTATGTTGACAAGGATGCAGACCTTAATAAAGCATTAACTATTGCAGTCAATGCGAAGATACAGAGACCTTCAGTATGTAATGCGATAGAAACAATACTTGTACATAAGGATGTGGCAGACAAGTTCTTACCTGAACTTAAAAAAGCCTTTGAAAAAGTAGAAATCAAAGGGGATGATGCAACATGTCAAATCATTAACTGTGAACATGTTACAGATGACAGTTATGCAACAGAGTATGATGACTATATTGTGAATATTAGAGTTGTTCACTCAGTAGAAGAAGCAATCAATCATATTTATACATATTCTACAAAGCATTCAGAATCCATTATTACTGAAAATGATGAAACAGCCGCATTATTCATGAACAGTTTAGATAGTGCCTGTGTTTATCATAATGCCTCTACAAGATTCTCAGATGGTGGAGAATTTGGCTTTGGGGCAGAACTGGGTATCAGTACACAGAAACTTCATGCCAGAGGCCCACTTGGTTTAAAAGAAATGTGTTCTTACCAATACAAAATTGAAGGAAATGGCCAGATTAGAGAGTAGTAAAAATTACTACTCTTTTTTATTGACAATAGTTAGCACCCTAACTATAATGTTTAGCATGCTAACTAATGACAAGGAGGTGTACTATGGATATGCAAGAGAATGTCAAAGTGATGATGGATAAGGTCGCAGTACTTAGAAAAGTAGTAGGAAAGTATATGATGCGTAACTTTAAGGATATGCCTTTAACAGGTGATCAATCACGCTTGTTATTTGTGATTAAAGAACATGGTCATTCTCAAAAAGAAGTGGCACAATGTCTTCATGTTTCTGATGCAACACTTTCAGTAAGAATCAAGCGTCTAGAAGAAGCAGGCTATATTATTCGTGAACAGAATCCTCAAGATAAACGTCATTCTACAGTGCGTTTAAGTAAATTGGGTGAAGAGTATTTAGAAACCTGTAAGGATAAGATGAGGCATATGGAAGAAGTGTGCAGCAGAGGACTCACAAAAGAAGATCATGATACCGTATTACATATGATTGATATGATTATTAAGAATATGGAAGATGAATTAATGGAGGAAGACGATGCTTAAACTAAAGAAATATTTTAAGAAATATTGGCTATTATTTGTATTAGCCATCGTTTGTATATTTGGACAGGCCTATACTGAATTAACACTTCCTGATTATATGTCAGATATCGTATCTAGCGGTATTCAGGCAGGAGGCTTCGATTCAGCTATATCTCCTGTATTAAGTGAAGAAACTTATAATCATTTATTATTATTTGTCTCTTCCAAAGATCAAAAAGTATTAGAAAATGTGTATAAGAAGACTCCTGCAAAGGATGTGGACAAGTTTTATTATAAGACATTCAAGAAAGCAAAGAATCAGACTTTATATATCTTAAAGAAAGATGCAGATGAAAAAAAACTCAATAAAGTATTAACTAAGCCCATGTTGATTGTTCATTCTATGAATAAGATGAAACCTGGTACAAAGCAGTATAAGTCATTTGAAACAAAGATTGATTCAGCCATTAATTCTGCTAAGGAAGGGTATCAAAAAGGCTTAGATGGCTATAATAAAGGTTTAGAACAGTATAATGCTGGCATGGATAAATACAATCAGGGTGTGAAGCAGTATGAACAGATGCAGACTGCTATTAAGCAGTATGATAGTGCATTAAACGCACTAAACACTCAGTTTGGTTCATATGAAAAAGCCAAAGAAATGCAGAACACTTTAACAGCACAATATAATGCATTACCTGAGGGTGAGGCAAAAACAAAGCTTCAGGCTCAATTAGCCGGTATTTCTCAGGCAGTCGCTGGTTATGAAAAACTCAATGCCTCAGCAGGTCAGATGGCGCAAATGAAGAGCCAGTCTTCAACAATCAAGAAACAGCTTGATCAGGCTAAAGAAAAAGTCGCTTCTGCAAAACCTCAATTAGATGAATCTAAGAAGAAACTAGATGATGCAAAAGCACAGATTGATGCCATGGAAACACATTTAAACAATGGAGATATTTATTATTTCATTGGTTCAATGAGTGAAGAAGAACGTAATAAGATGTTTGAAAGCGTTGATAAGCAGGTAAAGACTATGGGTGAATCTACAATGAAGATTGCAGCTGGTGAAGGTGTTAAAGCGGAATATAAGAAGCTTGGTGCGGATGTCAATAAAGTACAGAACCAGTATATTGCCCATAAAGGTATTCAGATGTTAGCTATTGCCTTACTTGGTGTTGTGGCTTCTATCTGTGTTGCATTCTTAGCATCTAGACTTGGTGCAGCAGTTGCAAGAGATTTACGTTTAGCTGTATTTAAGAAGGTTGAAAGCTTCTCTAATACTGAATTCAATAAGTTCTCTACAGCCTCTTTAATTACTCGTAGTACAAATGATATTGTTCAGATCCAGATGGTTCTTGTGATAATCGTAAGAATGTGTATGCTTGCTCCAATAAATGGTATTGGTGGTATTATGAAGGCTGTTAAGAACTCACCATCCATGACTTGGATGATCTTCTTAGTTGTCATCATTATCTTTGGAGTATTAGGTGTTACTTTCTCTATCGCAATGCCTAAATTCAAGATTATCCAGCAATTAATTGATAAGTTAAACTTAGCTATGAGAGAAAACCTTTCAGGTATTCTTGTCATTCGTGCATTTGGAAATGAAGAAGAATCTGAAAAACGTTTTGATCAGGCAAACAAGGATTTAACACATACAAATTTATTTGTTAATAGAGTGATGGTCTCATTAATGCCTATCATGATGTTTATCATGCAGGGTATGACTTTACTTATTATCTACTTTGGGGCAAAGCAAGTTGATTTAGGTAATATTGCGATTGGTGAAATGATGGCCTTCTTACAGTATGCCATGATTATCGTTATGAGTTTCTTGATGGTCGCAATGATTGCAGTTATGTTACCTCGTGCAAGTGTTGCTGCAAACCGTGTGGCAGAAGTATTAAATACTGAACCTACAATTAAAAATCCAGAACAGATCACTTCTTTTGATGAAGATAAGAAAGGTTTAATAGAATTCAAACATGTATCATTTAAGTATCCTGGTGCTGATGAACCAGTCTTAACTGATATTGACTTTACAGCCCGTCCTGGTCAAACAACAGCCTTTATTGGTTCAACAGGTTCAGGTAAATCAACACTTATTAACCTTATTCCTCGTTTCTATGATGTCACTGAAGGTGAAGTGATGGTAGATGGTGTGGATGTAAGACATGTTTCCATGCATGATTTAAGAGAACGCATTGGTGTAGTACCTCAGAAGGGATTATTATTCTCAGGTACAATTGAATCAAATATTAAATATGGTGCCCCTGATTTATCTGATGAAGAATTGGCTGAAGTGATTGATGTCGCGCAGGCAAAAGAATTCATTGAAACAAAACCATTGGGCGTTGAAGAACCTATTGCACAGGGTGGTACAAACGTATCAGGTGGACAGAAACAGCGTCTCGCAATTGCAAGAGCACTTGCAAAGAATCCTGAAATTCTTATTTTTGATGATAGCTTCTCAGCACTTGACTTCAAGACTGATGCCACACTTAGAAAACGTCTAGGAGAAATGACTGCAAAGACACATAATACTGTCTTAATCGTTGGACAGCGTATTGCATCTATCATGCATGCTGATCAGATCATCGTACTTGATGAAGGTAAGATTGTAGGAAAAGGCACACATGAAGAATTAATGAAAACATGTTCTGTCTATCAGGAAATTGCCTTATCTCAGTTATCAAAGGAGGAATTGGACAATGAATAAAAATCGTCGCGCTCCAATGGGTATGGGCAGAGGCCGTGGTAATAATGAAAAAGCTAAGGATTTAGGTGGTACATTAAAGAAGTTACTCACATACTTAAAACCATATCATTTCAAGATTTGTATGGTTATGGTATTTGCGATATGTTCTACTATCTTTAATATTCTAGGTCCTAAAATTCTTGCGAAAGCAACAGATAAATTATCAGAAGGTATCATGGCGAAGGTAGCCAATACTGGTGGTATTGATTTTAATTATATCGTCAAGATATTATTGATTCTTGTCGTGTTATATGTAGCAAGTTCACTCTTCAGCTATATTATGGGTTGGATCATCTCTGGTGTTTCACAGGACGCAGCCTTCTCACTAAGAAAAGATATTTCTGAAAAGATGAACCGTTTACCACTTTCTTATTTTGATAAGCATACAAGTGGTGATATCCTCTCTCGTGTAACTAACGATATTGATACAATCGCTCAGTCACTTAACCAGTCTTTATCTACACTTATTTCTAACGTAGTCACTCTTGTTGGTATCTTTATTATGATGCTTACAATCAGCTGGCAGATGACTTTAATTGCAGTTGTAGTATTACCTGTATCAATGACCTTGATGCGTTTAGTTATGAAGCATTCACAGAAATACTTCATTCAGCAGCAGAACTCACTTGGTGATGTCAATGGTCATATTGAAGAAATGTATGGTGGACATCAGGTAGTCAAAGCGTTCAATGGCGAAGAAAAATCTGTAGAACAGTTTGAACAATACAATGAATCACTTTATACATCTGCATGGAAATCACAATTCTTTGGATCACTCATGATGCCTATCAGTAACTTTATCGGTAATATCGGTTATGTAGGTGTTTGTATTATCGGTGGTATTCTAGCAGGCTCTAAAACAATTACTATTGGTGATATCCAGGCATTTATCCAGTATGTTAGACAGTTCAACCAGCCAATCTCACAGATTGCTCAGGCGGCTAACTTATTACAAAGTACGGGTGCAGCGGCAGAACGTGTCTTTGAATTCTTAGAGGAAGAAGAACTTACAGAAGACTCAGCCACTCTTACAACTGAAGAAGTACAGAATATGAAGGGTGCTGTCACTTTTGCGGATGTTCACTTTGGTTATAATCCAGATAAGATCATCATCAATGACTTCTCACTCCATGTTCATGCCGGTCAGAAGGTGGCCATTGTTGGTCCGACTGGTGCAGGTAAAACTACTATTATTAAGTTATTAATGCGTTTCTATGAACTCAATGGTGGTTCTATCATGATTGATGGTGAAGATATCACTCAAATGAAACGTAGTGATCTTCGTTCATTATTTGGTATGGTATTACAGGATACATGGTTATTTAATGGTACTATCATGGATAACTTGAAATATGGTCGATTAGATGCCACTGATGAAGAAGTCAAAAAAGCATGCATGAGTGCGCATGTTGACCACTTTATTCATACATTATCTGATGGCTATAACACTATGATCAATGAAGAATCTTCTAATATCAGTGCAGGTCAGAAGCAGTTATTGACTATTGCTCGTGCCTTCTTAAAGGATCCTAAGATTTTGATTCTTGATGAAGCAACATCCTCAGTTGATACAAGAACAGAAGTATTAATTCAGCAGGGGATGGATGAATTAATGAAGAATAGAACATCATTTGTTATTGCGCATCGTCTTTCTACTATTAGAGATGCAGATACAATCATCGTTATGCGTGATGGTGATATTGTAGAAATCGGTAATCATGAAGGATTACTTAAAGAAAATGGTTTCTATGCAACACTTTATCGTTCACAATTTGAAAATGGACAGTAAAAAGACTTGATAGTCACTTGACTATCAAGTCTTTTTTGTATAAGATACAAAAAATATTTTGAAAGGAGGAGAACATGTCATGATATTAAGACAAGCAGTTATAGGTGATATAGAAGCTATCTCTCATATAGAGTCTCTATGTTTTCCTAAAGCTGAAGCAGCGACTTATGAGCAGTTTAAAGAACGCTTTAATGCCTTCTCAGAGAACTTTCTTGTATTAGAAGATAAAGATGTTATTGGCTTTATTAATGGGAATACATCGAATATTAAAGGCTTACCAGATGCATTCTATGAAGATGCTTCATTACATGATCCGAGTGGTGATTATATGACAGTTTTTGGCTTAGATGTACATCCTGATTATCAGCATCAAGGCTTAGCACATATGCTTATGAATGGTTATATCACTCTTGCGAAGGAGCGAAATAAAAAAGGAATCTTCCTTACTTGTAAAGATCACTTGATTGGCTTTTATGAAAGTTTTGGCTATAAGCATCTTGGTGTCTCTTCTTCTACTCATGGAGAAGCAAAATGGAATGATATGTATCTGGAGGTATGAATGTAGAAGTGATTAATGTAGGGACTGAACTTCTTCTTGGTGAAATCATCAACACAGAAGCTCCGGTACTCTTTAAGATGTGTAAGGAATTAGGATTTGATATTTATCATCAGACGACTGTGGGTGATAATCCACAACGTTTATTAGAATGTCTCGATATTGCGTTTAAAAGAGGGGCTGATTGCGTCATCACTACTGCAGGACTTGGTCCAACGCAGGATGATTTGACTAAGGAACTCTCAGCAGAATATCTAGGACTAGAACTTGTCTATAACGAAGAAGAAGCCCGTAAGGTGGATGAAAAATGTCGCTTTGTGACAGGACTCGATGTTGTTTCTGACAACAACTTCAAACAGGCTTATTTCCCAGAAAATGCTTATATATTAGAAAATGATGTAGGAACAGCTAATGGCTGTGTGATGAGCAAGGATGGTAAGATGATCATCAACCTTCCTGGTCCACCTAAGGAATTCAATTATGTCTTAGAACATTCTTTAAAACCTTATCTAGAACAATATCGCCAGGAACAGATCTATACAAAAGATTATCTTGTAATGGGTATTGGGGAAAGTATGATTGATGAAAAACTGACAGAAACCCAATATAAACAAACAGATGTCACTCTTGCGATGTATGCAGGAGAAGGCTATGTGAGAGTACGCATAGCGACTAAAGCTAAAACAAAAGAAGAAGCTTATCAACATATGACCCCAATGAGGAAAGAGATAGAAACACTATTAAAAGGCTATCTGATTCCAGGAGGTTCTATAGAAAAAGCCCTCAAAGACATCATGGTCCCTATTCAATTCTTAGGGGATATAGATGTTCCCACATGGTTTAAGCCTTATGTAAAAAAGGATGCTGACTTAGTTATTTATTCTAAGGTGGAGCATGTCTCTTTAGGTGATCAGGTCACTATCCATGTGAATAACGATAAAGGATTTACAGATGGGATGCTGAAGGATTATCATCTTTCAATGAATCGTTTGACAAGCAAACTACAGCTTTATCTTTATCGTTATTTAAAAAACAGTTTACCCCTATAGTGGATAAACTGTTTGAATCGCTTCTATGACATGAAGAAAGATGTCATGAAGATTAGAAATATCAACAAGCACATCTCCACACTCTAATGAGTGATTTGCATCACGATAGAGAATAAGTGGAATGTGTGCTTCATCACATGCACATTGAATGAGATTCGTCTTGGCCCATGGGTCATTTGTGCCATGGAAGGCAATACCATTTAAGCTATACTTGAAAGTCGCAGCAAGTGGTGTGAAATAAATAGAATACGCATTCACATGATGTTCTTCATTGAAACGTGCACTAATGGCAGTACCAATACTTTTTGATACAAATAGGATTTCATCATAAGTAGAAAATGGAATATCTTTAAGAATTTCTTCAGTCTGCGCATAACCAATATCTTCAGCCTGCTTAATTAATTCATCTTTATCTTTTATATGAGGAAAGTGTTTATAGTTCACTTCAATGATCTCATAGCCATAGGCTGATAAACATTTTTTAGAGTAGTAGAGGAGTGGTTTATCACAATGATAACCAATTCCAGGAAATAGAACTGCTAGTTTTTTCATCAAATCACCTCGTGTGATTTGATTATAGCACTTATTCACATAATTTCATTGATTTAACGAGAGTTTTATGTTTTACATAATGTTCTTTATCCTCTATAATATAGTTGTATTTTAATGAAAGAAAGGATGAACATAAATGGCAGGAGTCGTTGTTGTTGGAAGCCAGTGGGGCGACGAAGGAAAAGGAAAGGTTACAGATTATCTTGCACAGCAGGCAGATCTAGTAGTGAGATATTCTGGAGGTAATAATGCAGGTCATACTATTAAATTTAATGGCCAGAAATTTGCCTTAAGACTTATTCCTAGCGGAATCTTTACAACTGGTGAAGTTGTATTAGGCAACGGAATGGTTATCAATCCTAAAGCTTTACTTGAAGAAATGAAGTATTTAAATGATGCAGGAATCAAGACTGATAAGATGCACATCTCAGATCGTGCACATGTCACTTTACCTTATCATATTGAAATTGACAAATTAGAAGAAGAAATGCGTGGTGCTGCAAGTATCGGTACAACTAAGAAAGGTATTGGACCTACTTATGTAGATAAATATGACCGTATCGGTATTCGTATTGGTGAATTCATTAATGAACCATTATTCAAGAAGAGACTTGAAGAAACAATAGCATTCAAGAAGAAACAGTATCCTGGATTACAGTGTACTGCAGAAGAAATCTTTGAAGAATATAAGGAATATGCTAAAGTAATCAAACCTATGGTTTGTGATACTGGTATCTTTTTAGATGAAGCATTCCAGGCAAAGAAGAAAATCTTATTTGAAGGTGCTCAGGGTACTATGCTTGATATTGATTATGGTACTTATCCATATGTAACAAGTTCTAACCCAGGTGCTAATGGCGTACCATCTGGTGCAAGCATTGGTCCTCTTTATTTAACAGATGTAGTAGGTGTTATTAAGGCTTATACTACTCGTGTTGGTTCTGGTGCTTTCCCTACTGAAATTGAAGGTGAATTAGCTGATTATATCAGAACTGCAGGTAATGAATTTGGTACAGTAACTAAGAGACCTAGAAGAATCGGCTGGTTCGATGCAGTTGTCGTTAACCAGTCAAGAAGAATGGCTTCATTAACTGGATGTTCATTAATGTTGTTAGATGTATTAACTGGTTTAGATACTATTAAGATTTGTACTGCTTACATGTTAGATGGTAAAGAAATCCATGGTTTACCTTCTACTATTGAAGAATTAGAAAGAGTAGAACCAGTTTATGTAGAATTACCAGGCTGGAAGGAAGATATCACAAATGTCACTTCATTTGAAGAACTTCCTGTCAATGCTCAGAACTATATCAAGAAGATTGAAGAACTTATTCACTGTCCAGTGATAATGTTCTCGGTTGGACCTGATCGTACTCAGACAATTGTGCTTAAGGATGTATTTTAATAAATAAATAGTAAAGGAGAACTTATGAAGAGAGAATTAGTACTGGTTATTGATTTTGGTGGCCAATACAATCAGCTCGTAGCGCGAAGAGTTCGTGAAAGCAACGTATATTGTGAAATCTATTCATATAAGGTTGCTATGCAGAAAATCAAAGAACTCAACCCTAAAGGAATCATCTTAACTGGTGGTCCTAATAGCTGCTATGAAGAAGGAGCTGCAACATGCGAAAAAGAACTTTTTGAATGTGGTGTTCCTGTACTTGGCTTATGTTATGGTGCTCAGCTAATGCAGTATGTATTAGGTGGAAATGTAGAAGCTGCACCTACTAGAGAATATGGAAAGACTGAAATCGTTGTTGATACAACTTCACCATTATTCTCAAATGTATCTGAAAAGACAGTATGCTGGATGAGTCATAATGACTATATTTCAGCTTTAGCTCCTGGGTTCAAATCTGTAGCACATTCTGATGAATGCCCAGTTGCAGCATGTGAAAACAGAGAAAAGAACCTTTATGGTATTCAGTTCCATCCAGAAGTATTACATACGGCAGAAGGTAAGAAGATGTTAAGAAACTTCGTAATCGATGTATGTGGATGTTCTGGTGACTGGAAGATGGATTCTTTCGTAGAAGAATCTATTAAAGCAATCAGAGAAAAAGTTGGCGATGGTAAAGTGTTATGTGCTTTATCTGGAGGTGTTGACTCTTCTGTTGCAGCAGTCTTATTATCTAAGGCTATCGGAAATCAGTTAACTTGTGTATTTGTAGACCACGGTTTACTTCGTAAAAACGAAGGTGATGAAGTTGAAGCTGTATTTGGTAAAGATGGCAGCTATGACTTAAACTTCATCAGAGTGAATGCACAGGAAAGATATTATTCTAAGCTTAAGGGTGTAACTGAACCTGAAAGCAAGAGAAAAATCATCGGTGAAGAATTCATCAGAGTCTTTGAAGAAGAATCAAAGAAGATTGGTGCCGTTGATTTCTTAGTACAAGGCACTATTTATCCAGATGTTGTAGAAAGCGGTCTTGGAGGAGAATCTGCAGTGATCAAGTCTCACCATAATGTTGGTGGATTACCTGATTGTGTAGATTTCAAAGAAATCATTGAACCATTAAGAGACTTATTCAAGGATGAAGTAAGAAAAGTTGGTCTTGAACTTGGTATTCCAGAATATTTAGTATTCAGACAGCCATTCCCAGGACCAGGTCTTGGTATTAGAATCATTGGTGAAGTTACTGCAGAAAAGGTACGTATGGTACAGGATGCAGATGCGATTTATAGAGAAGAAATTGCGAATGCTGGATTAGATCGTTCTATCGGTCAGTATTTTGCAGCATTAACTAACATGCAGTCAGTAGGTGTTATGGGTGATGAAAGAACTTATGACTATGCTGTTGCATTAAGAGCTGTTAATACTGTTGATTTCATGACTGCAGAAGCAGCTGAAATCCCTTATGAAGTATTAAATAAGACTATGAATAGAATCATCAATGAAGTACGTGGTGTGAATAGAGTAATGTATGATATTACATCTAAGCCACCTGGAACTATTGAGTTTGAATAGTCGGAGCTAAGCCGCAAAGCCCGTAAACACAAGGGTTTGGCGGCTTTTTCTCTTTATCATTGCATTACGATTGCATTTTTCTATTCAACCTCTTTATGATATGCTGCGGTGTGCTGATTGCTTGTGTAATCTGCAATGCTGTGTGAAGCGGGTGTGTATGTCAGTACGCCCGTTAATTTATTGGCAACTTCAAGATTGCTGTTCGGGTACAAATGCCCGTATGTTCCTAAAGTGGTCTGTATCTTCTCATGCCCTAAACGCTCTTTAATCAAAAGCGGGTTTTCTCCCATGCTGATTAAAAGGGAAGCGTGGGAATGTCTTAACGCATGGATTTTGATACGGTGTACGCCTGCAAGCCCGGCAAGTTTTTCTAAGGCTCTTGGAAGTGTGTGCTTACTGGTAGGAATACCGTTGTAGCTCAACACCAAATCGCAGCCTTTCAAAACTTTTTGCTGAACTTCACGCCACGCCTGCAATTCTTTTAAGGTGTCCGTGTCAATATAGATTGTGCGGACGCTTGCCTGTGTCTTTGGTTCAACAAACTTGTAATCGTCCATTGACTTATAGTACAGGGTCTTTGTTATGCTTAAAAGCCCTGTTTCAAAATCAATGTCAGACCATTGCAGGGCGGCGGCTTCGCCAATCCGTAAACCTGTCATAAACAGCACCCAAAAGGAAATGAAAAGGTAGTGTTCGTAATAATCGCCCTTATAGAGCAGGGAAATCACTTTCTGAAATTCTTCCAACGTCCAGAAGTCAACCTTTGTCTTTTTGCTTTTGATGTTGCCTATCATGCGTGACGGGTTCTTTTTTGCAATTCCCAGAACAATCGCCCGGTCAAATGCAATAGACAGCATACCCTGTACGACACGGATATAGTTGGGGCTAAATTCTTTCGCAAGCTCCAACTGCCAATTCTGCACATTGATAGGTTCTATTTCGTCCGTTGCCATTTTGTAGAAGTATGCGAAATGCTTCTGAATGGTGGAACGGCGGTTCAAGTAGGTGCTTTCCTTTACCTGTGTTTTGTACCACGGGAGATAAGTTTCCTCAATGAACGTCTGGAAAGAAATTGTTTCCTTTTTGGCGGTCAGTTCTTCGGTGGAAGTGAGGACAAGTTTTGAATATTCTTCCCTTGCTTCCTTTTTTGTCTTAAAGCCGCTTCGGTATTTCTGTATCTGTTTACCTGTTATCGGATTGTAGCCTAAGTTTGCTCTAAAATAATATGTTCCGTTATCTGCTTTCTTAATTGGGTCTTTTGCCATAATCTCACTCCTTACATAGATGTGCAAGAAGTACATTCAGCCTGTCCGTCTGGAAATGTAATACCCAATAATTCCTCCACGGCTTCCCTCGGTACACGGTCTAATTTCCGGGACTGATAGTATGTATGCCCTTTGGAAATCATAAGTTTTTTTGCTTCCCGTATAATGTCAGCCGCAAAAGAAGTCCCATAACCCAGAGCAATTAAATCTTTTTTGGTTACGGTTATCATAGCCCTCCTTTCCTAGACCAGATAATGAAACCTCAATATCTTGTCTACGATCATAACAGATTTTCAGCAAAAATGCGCTATAAATTTTATTATTTTTCAAAAAAGTTGAGTAAGAAAGGCAGCTCGGACGGCTTGGCAGCTCCACGGGACTTGCACCCCTCTCATTCTTATGAGTAGCCGTGTCATACGGGTGTATCATTATACCAATATGCGGGTCATGGCGGCGGCAGTTTCCTCTTGCCGCCTGCGGTGCGCTGAATAGTATCGCTCGCCCTTTGCGGGGTCTTGGCGTATCAGCCCACAGGCTCGCCGTATATTGAACGTGTCCGATTGCCCTATGCTGCGCTGTGCGCTTTCTTTGTCAAAGTTCTTGGGGCTTGTCAGCCCGCAAAGGCACACCATGAAGATGTACTTTTGCGGAATGGCAAGAAGCGGCGGGCGGTCATGCCGCCCGTGCTTTCCTGTCCTCTTTTTTCCTGTCTTTTAAGCCACGCTAAAGGTCATAACCTTTATAATCAGCTTGGTTTCCAGTCTGCGCCGCAGCTCCATGTCTAACCACGGGTGGGGGCAGCCTGCTTCATCATACATGGTTCGTGTTGACAGTGTTGTGATGTAGCCCTCGTAATGCTTCAACACGGTATTCATAGCGTCCACGTCCCCGGAAACAGCCGACACAATGACGGGGTAAGGGAGTAAACCGTTACCATCCTGTAAGTGCGGCGTGTTGGAAGTCGTTTCATTCATCAGCATTTCCCTCCATGAATTTTTTTAGTTCTTGTAAAGAGCTTGTCCGGCGGTAGGCTACCGTCCGGCGCAAAAGGTTCAAGTGAGCTGCAATCTCCGGGTCGTTCATTCCCAAAAAGTAATACAGCAGAATGATTTCAAGCCTGTCCTTTGGCAAAGTCTTTAGTGCTTCGGCTAGAAGCTCGTCCGCTATGAAAATCTCAAAGCCCCTCGCTTCAAAACGGTATGTATCTTTGAAATACTCGTCCCATGCGCTTAACTGTGCAAGCGTTCCCTGCGGCAGCATGGAAAAGGGTATCTCATACTGCCTAAGTACGTTCATGCGCCTGTGGTAATCCCTGCTTTCGTTCCTCAATATGCGTTTGCAGTATGCGTCAAAGGTATGCTGCTTGTGCTTTTCTTTTGGGTCTGGCTTCATGCTGCCACCTCCCCATGCCTGCGGAAAAAGCCTGTGCTTTTTTCCTGTGCTGTTACTACTACGCACTGGAAGGCGAAAATGGCAAACTTTTTCAAAAAAATTTTCAAAAAGTTTTCGACAAAGCATAAAAAAGCCCGGCTGTAATTTTTTATCAGTCGGGTGTGTTTGGTGGGGTGTTGTCGTTGGTAAATCGCTGCCTGCCCTGCAAAATGAAGGGCGTTTTTTCGGGTGTACCTGCCATTAAAAAATTTTTTATGGATAGGCTGCACCTCCTTGATTTTTTGGAAAGGGCTTGTGCCGCTTTCCAGTAAAAGATTTTACAGCCCCCGTATCACGTTTCTATCATGTCTGTATCGGGATTGTATCAAGTCTTTCTGCAAAGAATGACATTTTTATACATTTGATGGAAACGCCGGGTAGCAGAAACAGGCGGTAGCCGCAAGGGTAAAATGCACGGGCAGAGAACGCCCGCCCTTGCACCCGCCGCCCGTTTCCGCTTATGGGTCAGCTAAGAGGGAAAGCCATAAAAAAATCGGCTTCCCCTCTTTTCTTTCAATTATTTTTCAAGTAGTTTGCCATTTTGGGCTTCCAGTGCGTAGTAAGTACAGGGGGAAGAATAGCAAGCATAGGGATTGAGTACCCAATCCCGTGTTTTTCCCGTCCCCGGCGTACCGTCCGGGCGTAAAAAACGCTTGTTGGGAAGTGTCCCAAACCCTCTGCATTTTAGAGGGTTTTACCCTCTTAGAAAAACGGAAAGGAAGCGGAGCTATGGCAGAGAGAAAACGGGCTATCCAGTTAAAATTTTATGTGACGGAGCAGGAGCGCATATTGATTGAGGAAAAAATGAAGCTGCTGCAAACAGACAACTTGGGGGCGTACCTGCGGAAAATGGCAATTGACGGCTACATCATACAGCTAGACTATTCTGCAATCAAGGAGCAGACGGCAGAGATACAGAAAGTCGGCGTGAACGTGAACCAGATAGCGAAGCGGGTCAATTCCACCGGGAACGCCTATCAAGAGGACTTGGAAGAAATAAAGGGGGCATTGGAGAAGATATGGCAGTTACAAAGATACACCCTATCAAAACTACGCTGAATAAGGCGATTGACTATATTTGCAATCCCGACAAGACGGACGACAAGATTTTGATTTCTTCCTACGGTTGCTCTTATGAAACGGCAGACATAGAATTTGGTTTTACAATCTCAAAGGCAAGGGACAAGGGGGACAACCTCGGACACCATTTGATACAGTCTTTTGCGCCGGGAGAGGTCAGCTATGAGGAAGCCCACCGTATAGGAAAGGAGCTTGCGGACAAGGTTCTCGGCGGCAAGTATGAGTATGTACTGACTACCCACATAGACAAGGGGCATATCCATAACCATATCATATTTTGCTCGGTTGATTTTGTGACGCACCGTAAGTATGTTTCCAACAAGAAAAGCTATTACCAGATAAGGAATGAGAGTGACAGGCTGTGCAAGGAACATGGATTGTCAGTCGTCACGCCGGGGCAGGACAAGGGAAAGAAATATGCGGAATGGGACGCTGAACGGAAAGGCACAAGTTGGAAAGCAAAGCTGAAAGCTGTCATTGATGATACTGTCCCCAAAGCGAAAGATTTTGAAGATTTCCTGCGGCTCATGGAAGCGGCAGGCTATGAGATCAAGCGGGGGAAGTATGTTTCATTCCGTGCGCCGGGGCAGGAACGCTTTACCCGTTCTAAGACACTTGGGGAAGCCTACACGGTGGAAGCCATAACGGAGAGGATTGCCGGGACATACCGGGCGAAGCCGAAAGTGTTAAGACAGGAAAAAGCGGGTATCTCCATGCTGATTGACATTCAGAACAGTATCAAGGCGGCAGAGAGCAAAGGCTACGAACAGTGGGCGAAGATACACAACTTAAAACAGGCGGCAAAGACGTTGAATTTCCTCACGGAGCATGACATTTCAGAGTATGAGCAGTTGCAGGCGGTTCTTGATGAAGTGCATACGGAAAGCGAACAGGTAGCCGTCACGTTGAAAGGTTTGGAAAGCCGTCTGTCCGACATATCCCTTTTGATGAAAAACATATCTGCATATCAACAGACTAAGGCGGTCTATGCGGAGTACAAAAAGGCAAAGGACAAAGAAAAGTTCCTGCGAGGGAATGAGAGCAGTATCATCATTCACGAAGCCGCCGTTAAGACGTTGCAGGCGGCAAAAAACGGTGGGAAACTGCCCGATTTCAAGAAGTTGCACACGGAGTATAAGGAGCTTACGGAGAAGAAAGATAAACTGTATCAAGAGTACGGCAAACTGAAAAAGAAAGTGAAACAGTACGATATGATTAAGCAGAATGTAGACAGTATCTTGCGGCAGACAAAGCAGCCGGAACGGGACAGGCAGACAGAAAGATAATGCGAACTGTTCAGAGGGGCAGAAAAGGCGTTTTAAGGGCATTTTCGGAGCGTTTTGTGGGGCGTAGACAGAAAATAGCTCGGAAAAGGGGGTCTAAGCGTCCATAAGGGCAAAAAAACACCGGGAAATGACAATGTATCAATCATCATTCCCCGGCGTTCATGCGCTGAATTTATAGCCGATACCTAACACGGTTTTTATATAGGTCGGGTTCTTGCTGTCCGGCTCTATTTTTTTCCGCAGGTTGTAAATTACATTGACAACACTTGAATAGCAGCTATCGCTATCCATGTTCCAGACGGCTTCAAAAATCTGTGCCTTTGTGAATACAGTACCCGGATTGGAAGCAAGAAATACAAGGGTGCTGTATTCAAGGCGGGTAAGGTGTATCTCTTTTCCATTCTGAAATACCCGATGTTGATGTAATCTTATTTCCAGTTCCGAAAAAGTGAGTATTTGAGAGTATGGCGGCTGTATAGTTTCCAACTGTAAGTTATTAGCAATGGTGGCAATAACTTTTTCAACTGCCTTTTCTTCTTTATCATCAAATGTAAGTATAATTATTTTTCCTATGTTGCCACCTCCTAATTTTCAGCTTTTTTCTGTTGCTTAGATAGTTTTATTACGCTTCATTAGAAAGGTGTTCAGTTTTTTTATTAAACATATGGCGTACTTTATCTATTCGGCTATTGGGGCGGCGTGATTGAATAACTGGTTCACAAGCAGCAGCTTGATAGCCTTTTAATTCTGTCAAACAAACTGCTTGCCCATTTGTATATAGAGTTAAAGCATTACGGTATGCACTAATACAACGTACAGGAATATGTCCCGTAAAAATGACTTCATCATTTTTCGGTTGAATTGTTTCAATAATTGCACAGTATTGTGGTGCGTCGTTATATGCACGGGAAAGATATTCCTGCGGTGTAAAAAGAGTAAACGAAAGATACGGCTCTAATAATTGCGTTCCAGTTTTTTTCAATACTTGTTCCAGTACAATAGGGGCAAGGAAGCGAAAATCTGCGGGAGTGCTGACAGGGCTGTAATAAACACCATATTCAAAACAAATTTTACAATCTGTTACTTTCCAGCCATACAATCCCTGCTCCAATCCATAATCAATACCGTCCTTTACTGCATTTTGGAAACTTTGGTTTAAGTAACCGAGGGAAACTTTGCTTTCGTACTGTATTCCGCTGCCTATTGGAAGCGGAGTTACCGATAAGCCAATCGACGCCCAAAAAGGATTTGGCGGGACTTCTATGTGGATGGTATATTCTGCTTTTCTAAGCGGTCTTTCCATATATATAACAGTAGGCTCTTTGACGTTTATGTCTATATGGTATTTTTCAGTCAGCAGAGAACAGATAACTTCTAACTGCACCGTTCCTAAAAAAGAAATGATGATTTCATGTGTTATCGTATCAACATAATAACGTAAAAGGGGATCTGTATCTGCAATTTCTGTAAGAGCGTCCAATAAATACTCTCTTTGTTCTGGTTTTATCGGTTCAATCATTGTCCGCAGCATGGGTACAGGATTGTCATTCCATGCGTTGCATGGCAACATTTTTTCGTTTCCCACAATATCATTCAATTTTAATGTATCGTTAGGCAAAATAACAATATCTCCGGAACAGGCAATTTCCGTCTGTATCATTTCTCCATTTGAAGGAATATACATTTCAGTAAGTTTCATTTTCTTCTTTTCTGACAATATAATAGTGTCCCGTAAGTGTAATGTTCCACTGTAAAGACGCAAATAAACTAATCTTTGCTTATGGTCTGTATATTCAATTTTAAAAACTCTTCCACATAGTTCTGAATCATTCTCATTCATTTCAGAACAAAAAAGATTTGAAATAGCTTCGATGAGCTGTTGAGTCCCTATATTATTTCTAGCACTTCCATGGTATATAGGAAACAACGAACCTTTTTTAACACACCTAGATTCTTCATACGTTAATTCTTGTATAGTCAATTTTTCTCCTACAATATATTTTTCTAAAAGTTTATCATTTTTGGAAATTACAGGATCCCAATCATCTAAATCAATGATATTTTTAATTGATATTTCTGGAGTTAATGTTACATTTTGCATAACAATAATATCATTTGAAAGTTTTTCTTTGATATTTTGATAAATATTATTTAAGTTAATTCCATACTGATCTATTTTATTTATAAAAATAATTGTTGGTATATTCATTTTTTGAAGTGCATGGAATAGTATTCGGGTTTGTGCTTGTACACCATCTTTAGCAGAAATTACTAAAATAGCTCCATCAAGAACAGATAAGGAACGATACACTTCTGTTATAAAATCTGTATGTCCAGGAGTATCTACAATATTGATTTTGTAGTCATTCCAATTAAAAGAAGTAACTGCTGCCTGAATGGTAATTCCACGCTGACGTTCCAAAAACATAGTGTCTGTCCTTGTCGTTCCCTTATCTACGCTACCTAATTCTAAAATCGCTCCACTTGTATAAAGCAGGCTTTCCGTTAAGGTCGTCTTTCCTGCGTCTACATGGGCGAGAATGCCGATATTGATTATTTTCATGTAATTGTCCTCCATTCAAAGCCCTAAAGGGCATAAAAATCCCCAGCAGTAAAATACTTTTACCACTGGGGATAATATATTTATGGACATATATACATGACAAACTGGCAGGCAGTAATGGTCAATTTAGATACGTCAAAATCTATAAAGTAAAAGTATTCTTAAATTGGGTACAAAAAACAAACCTCATTTTAAAGAGGCATTTTAAAATTCTTTGTTCCCACTATTTGATTATAGTTTTATTTAAGAATACCTTGCCGCATATTTTTTAACTCCCTTTTTTAGGATATATGCATTATAGCATATCAATTTGTAAAAAGAAAGAGCTAAAAAGAGAAATTCACGGAATAGTGTTAATTTCAACATAGTATACATCTGCTATGCAGAGTTAATATAAACAAAAAAAGGGGAATAGCAATCCTCAGACTACTATCCCCCGGCATTTCATTTACTCCATATCTTCAGCAGGCAGAAACACAAGCCCGACAAATTCTCCCTCGGTCAGTTGCTTCAGCTTTCCCGCTGTACGCTCCGCAAGCTCCTGTATCTCTGTTTCCATGTAGGGCAGGGCGGCGGTCATTGCCGCCACCGTATCAGCCCTTGTTTTTCTCCTGTAACAGCAGATAAGGTTGATTTCCTCAAATGTGAATGTATTCATGTGTCATACCTCCAATCCCTTGTTTTTGGTCTTTGCTGCCTGCCTTTTCGGGGTGGCTTTTACGGTTTCCTTATCCTTTGCAAGCTGCGCCCGCAGGGACGGCTTTTTCCCTTTGCCGGACAGTTTTTCAATATGCGCCTTTATGTCGCCGCTGTCAAAGTGATCTCTGCTGTATTTCTCGTCCCATAGGACGCTGCGCAGGGCGGCGGGGTCTTTGGGCTGTTCCTCGAATTTTAGGAATTTCCCTAAGTCCGGGTCAGCGTCCCCGGTAATGCGCTTTCCGGCTTCCTGCGTCCGTTCCCCGTTCTCGTATATCATCTTGGTATCTCCGTGGTCAACGGAAACGTCCTTGACGTGTTCATAGAGCTTTTTATAGTCCAGTTCGTAAAGGTTTCCCGTTACCCTGCCTTTCTCAATGCCTGTCAGTTCCACCGCATAGGCAAGTATCTTGTCGCTTGTCTGCTCGGCGTAAAAGCAGAAAGTGTTATGCTCCCGTGTGTCCTTGATGAATGTGTCACGCTCCCGCAGGCACCACGTCCCGGCGGGGCGGCATAACCATAGCTGCTTTTTATCCTCCGGGTTCGGGCTTTTCGCTGCCTGCTTTAGTGTTTCTATGTCTATGTCAAAATCAGACTGGAAGTGTTCGGTGTGGGTCTGCATGATAGCCTTTAGGGATTTTAATATATCCACGTTTTCAAATTTCTGCATGGGGTCAGCTCCTTTCTAAGTCCTGCTTTTTTTTTTTTTTGCGCCGCCTTTTTCGGGGCGGCTTTCAAGGCTTCCTTGTCCTGTGCAAGCTGCGCCCGGATAGAGGGCTTTTTCTCTGTCTTGGCGGCTGTGCGGGCTTCCTTTTGTATCTCAACGGGGCTTTTCTCGGAAAGGGGGCGTATGCAGGGTAAGCGGTCAGCGGCGTAAATGGCGTTGTCGTTAAGCTGCCTTTGCCACGCCCCGGCTTTGGGCGACCAACGGAAGCCGCTTTCCTTTAAGGCTTCACGGGTCTTTTCGTCCGGCTTTTCCTCAAAGAAGATTTGCAGGCGGTTGTCCTCCCGGTTTGCTTCCACCCTGCCGCCGTCAAATTCCCACCCGGCGTAGGCGGTTTCCTGCTTCCTTGTCAGCTCCGCAATGCGCCCCTTTACCCGGCGTATCTCTGCGTTGTTGTTCGATAAAGCCCATGAGGGGTAGGGCTTATCCTCTATGTGCCATTGTGACGACATTTCCGCTTTCATTTTTTCGATACTTTCAGCGGAGAGGTTCGGGCAGCCGTCAAGGGTCTTGTGCTTTCGGTAGTAGGCGTTTACTGCTTTCATGGTGTCCTGTGACGCTTGCAGCTTTTCCAGTTTTGCTTCCAGTTTTTGTACTGCCTGCGGGTCGTCCGCACTGATACCGCCCATGCCCGTGCTGCGTATCTTGTCAAGCAAGCCCTGTATGTCGTTCCATTCCTCCATGTTCCTGTCACGGGCGGCGTTCTGCTTTTCTTTCTTCCGTACCGGGAAATTAGAGCCGCCTGTAATGAGGATAGAGGGTACACGGGCTTCAATGGAAAAGCTGCTGTTCATGTTCTCCGCAAGTTTCCGGGCGTAGGTGTCAACAAGGTTGTCAATCTTTTCATGGTACATGGGGTCAACACGCTTTTTCTGTTTTTCCCCAATCTCCACGGCTCGGTCTACCATTTGGCGGTATTCTGCGGTTGCGCTGCCGGGCTTGTAGTCGCTGTAACTGTTGGCTTCCTTTGCACGGCGGGCAGCTCCCTCATTGATTGTATAATAAATGGTCTTGCTTTCCGGGGCTGCCTGCTCCGGCGTATCTTCATGCAGGGAAAAGGGCTTCCCGTCAAAGCAAAACTCCTTTGCCGGGGTAAAGCCTGCCTGCGATAGAAAGTCCGTAATGCGTGAAAATTCCTTGTAGTCCTCCTGTGTGTAAATGCCCTGTTTTAAGGCTTCGTCCTGCGGGTATATGCACCCCTCGCTTGTAAGGAATGTAAAGGCGTGTTGGCAGTCGGAAACGTAGAGCAGGGAATTATCGGTGTTGTCATAATGCCCCTTATTGTCGTAGTTCTCGCTTTTTCCGATATAGATTTTGTCGTCCATAGTAAAGAGGGCGGTCATGCCGTCATAGCGGCTAAGGCTTGCGGCTGTGATACGGGCGGTTTCCTGCCCGGTGGCGGCTTCCCGGTCTTTCTGTATTGCGTCCGCAAGGTCGGAAAGTGAGATCTGCTCTCCGGCGTTTGCTTTTGCTTCCAGTGCGTCCGTATTGGGGGTGTTGTTGATAACGCCGTCAATCATGTTTGCATTTTGTTCCGTGGAAAGCTCGGCGGCTTTTAAGGGGTTCTCTAACAGGAAATCTTTTGTTATATCCACAAAACCGATACTGTCCGTATAGTGGGCGGTGTCTTTGCCGTTCTGATGAAGCACTACCACGTCAGAAACGGAGAGGGAATGTCCCTTGAAATCTTCCGGGCGGTCAAAGTTGAACTTCTCAAAAATGCGCTCTAAGCCCATGCCCGGCGTGAGTGCGGCTTCATAGACTTTTTCATAGTTTGCGGAGTCAACGGCAAGCCCGTTTTCCTGCAATCGCTCTAAAGAACGGAAATGGTAATCTACGGGTACATTATCTTTTAACTGATAAATGGTAAAGGTGTTTTCGTCCTGCTCCTTTGCGCCGTATTCGTGCAGCATTTCCTTTGTGGCTTCGCTCCCGGCTAGTTCCTCTTTCATGGTACGGTACTCCATGAGGGCGTTCCAGTCCTCCCTGTGTACGCCGAAAATGCCGCCTTTTTCCGCATGGGCTTTTATATCCTCTGCGTTCTCTGGTATGCTTTCGCTTCCGTCCTCATGGAGTAGAAAACTCTGCATATCCTCCTTTTCATAAAGGTGCAGGGCGGCTTCTTCCTTTAGGGGCAGCATACCGTCCCATGAGTAGCCGTATTCCTGCATATCGGGAACAGAGATAGAGGGGTCGGGCAGCCCTGCGGTGTATGGCTCGTAACCGTTTGCGGCGTATTCCTCCACGGTCATTCCTGCGGCTGCGGCTTCCTGTGCGATTTCCTCCTTGACGTGTTCCTTGTAGGCTTCAAGCTCCGTGTCAAAGTCTTTGAGCTGCGGGGCAGGTGGCAGCTCATAATTCCCGCTGTTTACCATTGCCCGGCATTTAGAAACATACTCCTGCATGGCGGTATGGTAGGCGGTTTCCGTGCCTGTCATGCTCCCGTTTTCTTCCAGTGCTTTTGTGGCGGTCTGCTCCATTTTGGAGAGGTTTTCGTGCAGTTTTAGATAGGGGACAAATTCATTTAAGAGCATGGAACGCTCTGCCTTGTCCGCTTCCAGTCTTTCCGTGCCGCTGTGCTGTAAAAGGTAATTGTCCCATTGCTCGTTATTCTCATAATAAGTATGGTATTTTTCGATATGGTCTATGAGAGTGCCGTCCCCGTCCCCTAAGTCCTGCCGCCCGCCGTAATTATCGGGCTGTCCGTCCATTACAAAGTCAATGCGGAACTTGGTCTTGTAGTAGCCGTCCTCTTTGGCGGTGGCTGCGTCAAGGCTTCCGATAAGGGCGTTTGCTTCGGAAAGGCTCATTGTTTCGCCGTCATGGAAGCGGCTGTGTTCGCTCCAAATGATAGTGACAATCGGCTCTGCGTTAGGGTCGGGCGTGGGGAAATTTTCTTCTTCTGATTGCTCCGGCTGCATTTCCTCTTTTGTGGGTGTGGCTGCTTCCGGCTCCGGCTGTTTTTCCTCCGGCGTGGGTTCGTTCCCCGGCGTTTCTTGCGCCTGTGCCTGCTCCTTATCCTTTGTCAGCTCCGCAAAGTTTTTATCTATGTCCTTAATCAGTTCGGAAGCGGTGCTGCGGATTGTTTCAAGGGACGCTTTCAGCTCGGCAAGCTCCCGCCCGCTGCTCCATTGTGCCACATAGGAAAAGGAATAGTCGGAAGTGTCAAGCCCGTAATGTTGGCATACAGCATAGGCAATTCCCTCTGCCTGTACCTCACGGGTGCGGCGGTCTGGTCGGTTTGCCCGCTTCTCCGGGGGTGCGTTCAAATCTATGTCGTGCAGCTTGGCGTGTGCGGTTTCATGTATCAGCGTTTTAATGTTCTGCAATTCGCTCATGCCCTCGTTAATGGTAATGCGCTTGTCGGTCTGGGAGTAATAGCCCTTTGCGCCGCTTTCTATCTTTTCAAAACCTACCGGGACGGGTGCGGCAAGCTCCGCCGCCTTGAAAAAATCGGCGTACTGTTCCACGTCCCCGGTCAGCTCGTCAACGCCGATAGAGGGAAGCTCCTTTCCCTCGGTCTGCGACACGTCAAAGACGGAAACAACCTTGAACGCCGGGACGGTTATTTCCGTTTCCTCCTTGATGGGGTTTCCGTCTTTATCCGTCACGGGCTTTTGTGTCTTGGGGTCGATTTTATCTATTTCTTTCTTGATTTTGTACGGGGACGGCGCAAGCACTTTGATACCTTTTGCGCCCCTTGCCACCTGCCGCCCAAACAGATTTTTCCATGAGTTGTAGCCTGCCACTAAAGTAGCGTCCGGCTTCTGCATGGCAATGAGCAGGGTGTTGTTGAAGCTGTAATTATGGAATTTTGACATTACCCGCAGATATTCCTTGAAGCGGTCACTTTCAAATAATTCCTGTATGCCCTGTTCCAGTCGGTCAGTGATCTCTTTCATTTTCTCGGCGGGCTTCTGCGCCTTTAGCTCGATAGGGCGTGAGGGGTTGGCGGCGGCTATGTCCGGCGGGGCTGCTGCGGCTTCCTTTTCGGTCTGCTCCGGGGCGGTGCGTTCCGTTTCCGGGTAGCCCATGATACGGTATTTCTCCGGCGTTTCTTTCCCGGTGTAAAGCTCTTTCCATTCCGTCCCGCTTCTTGCGATATAGCCGTAGTCGGTCAGCTTCCCGTCCTCATGGAGTGCGGCGTTAAAGCCGAAATCCTCCCTGTCAATGCCCGCTTTCCATTGCTCCGGCATTTGCACTTTGCCGCTGTCATTGAGGAAATGTTAAACCGCAAACTCTACCCATAATAAAAAGTAATAAAACCGCAAATTAAATTAATAAACAGGTGGAA
>NZ_JBHSEB010000110.1:0-14674 GCF_042651925.1 Catenibacterium sp. GCM10023432
CATCACCTTGCGGTGATGCTCATTTAGCAGGGACTGTCAACATTCTGTCCTTGACTTTTGAACCAGTTTATTCACACCCCTGGCATTTTTAAATCTTGAGTTAACCCCAAGTCTATTTAGTTATTCCTATTATAGTTCAGGCTTTTTTGTTTGCATCCACAAAACCAAATATAAAAATCACCATGTTATATTTTGGTCAGAAAAAGGAAGGAGAATGCATATGAATAAGTACTAAGGATGAATTTGATTGTACGAATAAATTAGGAGGCTTAATTATGAAAAAGAAAATGTTTATTGTGATTATGAGTATGTTAGTTAGTTTAACTGGATGTGGTAGTAGTAAGACTACGAGTAGTAGTTCAAAGGAAAAAATCAATATAAAAGATATTGCTTGGAATGTGGATGAAGGTATTGTGGATGGAGAACGTTGTGTACTTCTTGACTATACGAATAATACAAATTATACAATCACCAGCTTTGAACTTACATTCAAAGAAAAAAACAATATAACTGAAGAAGAAAAATCAAAATTATATTCAGAAGTCAAAGAGTCATGTGGATTAACTGATGAATACAAGAATAGTTCTATTTCTATGTATGCGGATAGTAATCAGGTTGTGAATAAAAAAGAATCTGTTTCGAATGTGCATTGTTGTTACGATAATTACTATTATGTAAAGAATATCAATCACTATAAGCTGATGAAACCTGATATTGCGACTATTAAGTATATTGATAATAATAAGGTCTATACTGAATACTATGATTTTAGGGCAAAAAAATATTCTCTTGATAAAGAGACACAGATAGCTAATCAATGGTCCAAAACAGAATTAGGAGATAAAATTCCTAAAACAAATGCAAAGGTAGTAGAAATCATCAGAGATGATCAAATAAACTTTACATTTGAAGCATATGGATTATCACGAGATCAGTTTAATACTTATGTTGAAGAATGTAAAAAACGTGGATATAGCATTGATTTAAGTTACGTTGATGGATTCTATAGCGCAAATAATACAGAAGGTTATAATATCAAGGCAATGTATGATGAAGAAAATCATCAAATTACTGCAGCTATTAGTTCTCCAAAAGCTAATTATGAATAACGAAAAGGCGTTTCACTTAATGTGAATCGCCTTTATTCATTTCCTTTACACTTTGTCTTTTACGTATTGTGAATGGCACAATTGAGCGTGTCGCAAACATGGTAGGTGTTTCTATATGTTTAATAAGCTGGACAACTGCTTCCATGCCTAACTGATTTGGGCTTACATCAATAGAAGTCAGTGGTGGTTCTGAAAAACGTGCAAAGATAGAATTATTAAAACTCACAATAGAAATATCATCAGGTACTTTCTTTCCTACTTCAGTAATTAGTCTAACCATAATGACTGCATAAATATCATCACATACCACAAAGGCACTAGGACATTCATCACTTCTTAATAATTCAAGTATTTCATTGGGGTTATAGGAATAGCTTGAAGAAAGATTCTTAATATAGTCTTCTTTCACTTCATAGCCTGCTTCGGATAAAGCTTGTATATAACCAAGACGTCGATCTATAGAATACTGTGCATCTTTTTTCTCACCAATATAACCAATCTTTTGATGTCCTTTTTTAAATAAGTATTTCACTGCCTCATAGCCTGCCTGGATATTATCTGTATCTACACTGACTGATGTAATGGAATTCATTGGTGGTTTACCAATCATAATATAAGGAATCATACGTTCTCTTAAATAGTCTGTCACAGAAGATTCAATTTTCGTATTTAGGAAGATATATCCTTCACAATCCGCAATTTCCATACTTGTCTTCATTTCTCTCGTATCGGCACCAGTAATAATATGAAGACTATAACGCTCTTTATTACACATATAACTAATACCTCTTACTATTTCTAGATAGAATGGATTCTCATAGACATCTACCATAGAACGTGGAAAGACGACACCAACATCATGTTTTTTAATATGTGATTTATCATATACATAACCGAGTTCATCCATTACTTTACGTACTTTTTCTTTCGTTTCTTCACTAATTGAATAATGATTATTAATTGTACGAGATACAGTAGATGGAGATACACCTGCTTTTTTCGCAATGTCTTTAATTGTGATACTCATTTAAATCACCTCACTTTTATTATACTCATTATTATTGTGTTGCGCTATAGTTGCGCAAATATTTGCATAATATATGCGTAAATACCCTGTTTTGTTGCATAATTCCTATTGTGTAAGTGTTTACAATCATTAAAATAGGATTTGTAAGAAAAAGGGAGTAAGACATAACCTTATTAGAAGGAGGAAAGAATATGAGTAAGGGAAAAGTTTTATGTATGCCCCTCAAGGGTAAAGTAGTACCAATCACTGATGTCCCAGATTCTGTATTTTCAGAAAAGATGATGGGAGACGGATGTGCTATCATTCCAGAAGATGGAAAAGTATATGCACCAGACAACTGTGTAGTAAAAATGGTTGCACCTACTAAACATGCAGTTGGTCTTGTGACAGATGATGGTATTGAAATCTTAATCCATTTTGGATTAGATACAGTTCAGTATCAAGGTGAAGGTTTTACTTGGCATGTAAAAGAAGGTCAGACAGTTGAAAAAGGAGATTTATTGTTTGAAGGAGATTTAGATTTCTTTAAATCTAAAGGTGTGAATACAATGACTCCATTCGTATTTACTAAAGAAGATGATCTTAAAGGTAAGAAGATTGTCTTAAAGAAAGGTGCTCATAATGTGAAGGATGAGATGCTTGTTCTTGAAGATGTAGCAGCTCCTAAAGCAGCACCTGAAAAGAAGAAGAAAAAAGGAATTAACTTCGACTTCTTACAGAAGTTAGGTAAAGCCTTAATGACAGTTATCGCAGTAATGCCTGCTGCTGGTTTAATGATTTCATTAGGTAAAGTATTCCAGATGTTTGGCGCAGATGTTGCATTTGTTATGACTGTGGGTTCTGTAATGGAACAGATTGGTTGGGCAGTAATCAACAACCTACATATCTTATTCGCAGCTGCCATTGGTGGTAACTGGGCTAAAGATCGTGCCGGAGGTGCATTCGCAGCCGTTATCGCATTTATCTTAATCAATAACATCACAGGTACAATCTTTGGTGTTACAGCCGATATGGTTAATAGTAGTAAAGTCATTTATACACATACATTATTTGGTGCAAAGATTCCAGTTGCCAACTATTTCACAACAGTTCTAGGATCTGCAGCACTTAATATGGGTGTCTTTGTAGGTATTATTGCTGGTTTCGTTGGTGGTATTGTTTACAACAAATACTATAACTTCCGTAAATTACCTGATTGCTTATCATTCTTCAATGGTAAACGTTTCGTTCCATTAATGGTTATTGTTCATTCAGTTGTTATCGCAATTGTAATGTCAATTGTATGGCCATTTGTTCAGGGTGGTATTAATAGCTTTGGTGTTTGGCTTGCAAACTCAAGTAAAACAGCACCAATCATTGCCCCATTCTTATATGGTATGTTAGAACGTCTATTATTACCATTTGGTTTACATCATATGTTAACTATTCCAGTTAACTACACTTCTTTTGGTGGTACATATACTATCATGACTGGTTTACAGAAGGGTACAAAAGTATTCGGTCAGGATCCATTATGGTTAGCTTGGGTTACAGATTTAATTAACTTAAAGAAAGCTGGAAACATGACAGCTTACACTCACTTATTAACAACAGTTACACCTGCTCGTTTCAAAGTAGGTCAGATGATCGGTGCAACTGGTCTATTAGCTGGTTTCGCTTATGCAATGTATAAGAATGTCGATAAAGATAAACAGCCTAAATATAAATCAATGTTTATTTCTACATTCATTGCAACTTTCTTAACAGGTGTTACAGAACCTCTAGAATTCATGTTTATGTTCGCAGCAGTTCCACTATATGGTGTTTATGCAGTACTTCAAGGTTTAGCTTTCGCAGCAGCTGATATTGTTCATTTAAGAGTTCATTCATTTGGTAATATCGAATTCTTAACTCGTGTTCCTATGGCAGTTCAAGCAGGATTACTTGGTGATGTTATTAATTTCGTTATAGCATGTGTAGTATTCGCAGTAGTTGGTTATTTCGTTGCAAACTTCATGATCAAGAAGTTTAACTTTGCGACACCAGGTAGACTTGGTAACTATGATGATATGGAAAGTGATGAAGCTTCTACAGCACATGAAGGTAGTGCTCAGGTTGAAGCAATCATCAACTTACTTGGTGGTAGAGATAATATTCAGTTAGTTGATGCATGTATGACTCGTTTAAGAGTTACAGTTAATGATGTCAATAAAGTTGCTGATGTTGATGCTTGGAAGAAGGAAGGCGCAAAGGGTCTCCTTAAGAAAGATAACGGTGTTCAGGCAGTTTATGGACCTAAAGCCGATGTTCTTAAGTCAGATATCAATGACGCCTTAGGTAAATAAAAATGAAGCTCATGACACTTAACACACATTCACTAAGTGAATGTGATGAAAAGAATAAGCTCCAGACAATTGCGAATTTTATTCTAAATCATGATGTTGATGTCATTTGTTTACAAGAAGTCAATCAAAGTACGACTGCAAAAAGTGTTTCTACCGACGGATCTTATGTCGGTAGAGACATTATTAAAGAAGACAATTATGCACTTGGATTAAGTCGATTACTTGGTGATCAATACAATTGGAACTATATTCCAGTTAAAGTAGGTTATGACAAGTTTGATGAAGGTGTAGCCATCTTCTCTAAGTATCCAATTGTGAATAGTGTAAATACTTTATTGACGCAAACCAATGATTATACGTTCTGGAAGAAACGTAATTCTCTTGGAGTAGAAATAGTAAAAGAGAACACACATTTCTGGGTTTATACAGCCCATTTAGGATGGTGGAAGGATGATGAGGAACCTTTCATTGACCAATGGCATAAGCTCAATGTTGTGGCGAATAAAGAAGTCCCTGTTTACTTAGCAGGAGATTTCAATGCACCTGATAGTATTCCAAACCAAAGTTATGAGACTATTAAAGAAGATGGATGGTTTGATACACGTGACGAGGCGGATGATGTCCAAGGTCGTTTTACTGCTCAGGGTAAAATAGACGGATGGGGTGAAGCAGTGGATGGTATGCGTATTGATTATATCTGGTGTAATAAAAAAGAACATGTAAAAAGCCATCATGTCATATTTGATGGTACACATGAAGATGTAGTTTCTGATCATTTTGGACTATTTATGGAGGATAGTTTATGAGAAAAAGTGGTGTGTTATTATCCGTATCATCTTTACCTAGTAAGTATGGTATTGGTTGTTTTGATGAAGCTGCTTATAAGTTTGTAGATGATCTCGTAGAAGCTAAACAAACATATTGGCAGATTCTCCCTTTAGGTATTACTGGTTATGGTGATTCACCTTATCAGTCATTCTCTACTTTTGCAGGTAACCCATATTTTATTTCTTTAGATGAGTTTGTGAAATGTGGTTATTTAAAGGAAGAAGATCTACCAGAGGCAGATATAAATAGTGATTATGTTGATTATTCTTATCTCTATGAAAATAGATATGCATTATTAAAGAAAGCGTATGAGAATTCACATATTACTGATAATGAAGATTTTAAAACTTACTGTAAGGACAATGCATGGTGGCTAGAAGATTATGCATTATTTATGGCCATTAAGGCGTCCTATGATAATCAGGGCTGGGAAAACTGGCCTTTGGAATTACGTTTAAGAAATGATGCGTCCCTTACCGAAAAACGTAACGAACTCAGCGATGACATTAATTACCATAAGTTCTTGCAGTACTATGTATGGAAGCAATGGTATGCATTAAAGGATTATGCGAATAGTAAAGGGGTAGAAATCATTGGTGATATTCCTATCTATGTCGCATATGATTCATCTGATGTATGGGGACAGCCAGAATTATTCCAGTTGGATCCTGAAGTAAAACCTACTGCAGTTGCAGGTGTACCACCTGATGGTTTCTCTGCTGATGGTCAGCTTTGGGGTAATCCACTTTATGACTGGAAGAAACATAAGGAAACTGGTTATGCATGGTGGATCCAGAGAATTGCATATTGTAAGAAAGCCTATGATGTTGTACGTATTGACCATTTTAGAGGTTTTGATGAATATTTCTCAATTCCTTATGGTGATACAACTGCTAGAAATGGACATTGGGAAAAAGGCCCTGGATATGACTTATTTAAGACAGTTGAAGAGTCTTTAGGAAAACTCAATGTAATTGCAGAAGACTTAGGTTATTTGACTGATACAGTTAAACAGATGGTCGCTGATTGTGGTTATCCAGGTATGAAGGTATTTGAATTCGCATTTGATTCACGTGATTCTTCTGGTACAAGCAACTACCTACCTCACAACTATACAGAAAATTCAGTTGTTTATACTGGAACTCATGATAATGAAACAATGATCGGATGGCTTAAAAATATTCTGCCTGAAGAAAGACAGATGTTGAAAGACTATCTACACTATGATGGTGATGATGACACTGTATTAGTGGATATGAGTATTGATTGTATTATGGCAAGTGTAAGTGATAAGTGTATTGTACCAATGCAGGATTACTTGAAGCTTGATAATACAGCGCGTATGAATAAACCTAATACTTTAGGTAATAACTGGATGTGGCGTTTAGATAAGAATGCCTTTAATGATTCATTAAAGGAACGAATGCGTGACATTACAGTAAAAACAAAGCGTATTTAAAGGAGATTTTAAGAATGGATGTTAAGACGTTAATTAATACAAGAGTTCAGGAGTTATTTAATCTTTCAATAAAGGATTGTTCTAATGAACAAGCTTATATCGCATTATTAAGTGTTGTAAAAGACTTGCTTGATGATAAAAAGACAATTGAAGGGGACCGTAAGGTTTATTATTTCTCTGCTGAATTCTTAATTGGTAAACTCATGAGTAATAACTTAATCAACTTAGGTATTCGTAAGGAAGTAAAGGAATTATTCAAAGAAAACGGAAAGAGTTTAGAAGAAATTGAGGAAATAGAAGCTGAACCTTCACTCGGTAATGGTGGGCTAGGTCGATTAGCTGCTTGTTTCTTAGATTCAATCGCAACTTTAGACCTACCTGGTGATGGTGTTGGTCTTAATTATCATTTAGGTTTATTCAAACAGGTATTTGAATACAACAAACAGTGCGAAACACCAAACCCTTGGATTAATGATCATTCTTGGCTCATTCCTACAAACAAACATTATACTGTAGAATTTAAGGACTTTTCTTTAAAGTCTCAATTATATGATTTAGATGTATTAGGCTATAAAGGAAATAAGAATAAATTACACTTATTTGATATTGCATCTGTTGATGAATCAATGGTACATGATGGTATCTCATTTGATAAATCAAACATTGTACGTAACTTAACTTTATTCCTCTATCCAGATGATAGTGATGAAGCAGGTCGTAAATTACGTATTTATCAGCAGTATTTCATGGTATCTAATGGGGCACAGATGATTCTTGAAGATATCAAGAGTAAAGGAATCAGCTTAACTGATTTAGATAAGCATGTATGTATCCAGATTAATGATACACATCCATCAATGGTTATTCCTGAATTGATTCGTCTTCTTATGAAAGAAGGACTTACAATGAAGCAGGCTATTGATATTACATCTAAAACATGTGCTTATACAAACCATACTATTCTTGCAGAAGCACTTGAAAAATGGCCATTGTCTTATCTAGAAGAAATCGTGCCTCAATTAGTACCTATTATTGAAGCATTAGATGCTGTTGCGAAAGAAAGATCTACAAATGAAAAAGTCGCAATTATTGATAATAATAAGCTCGTTCATATGGCACATATGGATATCCACTTTGGTTTCTCTATCAATGGTGTAGCATCTATTCATACAGATATTTTAAAGAATACTGAATTACATGACTTCTATGAACTTTACCCAACACATTTCAACAACAAAACAAACGGTATTACATTTAGAAGATGGTTATTATCATGTAATGAAGAATTAACTGATTTGATTGATAGTTTGATTGGTGAAGGCTACAAACAGGATGCAAGTGAATTAGAGAAATTACAGAAATATTTAGATAATGAAGCGGTTCTTAATAAACTACTTACAATCAAGCAGGAAAAGAAAACACAGCTTGCGAACGTAATCAAAGAAAAAGAAGGTATTGAGTTAGATCCTTCCTCTATCTTCGATGTTCAGGTTAAGAGATTACATGAATATAAACGTCAGCAGATGAATGTATTATATATTATCTACCAGTACTTACAGATTAAAGCCGGTCATAAGCCGGCACATACTATTACATGTATCTTTGGCGCAAAAGCAGCTCCTGCTTATATCCTCGCAAAAGATATCGTCCATACACTCCTTTGTCTGCAGCAGCTTATTGACAATGATTCAGAAGTATCTCCTTACTTAAAAGTAGTCATGGTAGAAAACTATAATGTCACTTATGCAGAATCTATTATTCCTGCAGCTGATTTCTCTGAACAGATTTCCCTTGCTTCAAAAGAAGCATCTGGTACATCTAATATGAAATTCATGTTGAACGGTGCAGTTACATTAGGTACTGACGATGGTGCCAATGTCGAAATACATGAATTTGTAGGTGATGATAATATTTATATCTTTGGCGCAAAAGCTGATACAGTTATTGACCATTATGCGAAAGGTGATTATTATCCTCAGGATATCTTAAATAATGATCCTGAATTAAGAACACTTGTTGATTTTATTGTCAGTGATGAAATGAAATCAGTCGGTGATGTGGAATCACTTGAAAGATTACATAATGATATGTCATACAAGGATTGGTTTATGGCATTACTTGATGCAAGAGACTATATTGAGACTAAAGTACGTGCTATCAACGATTATAAAGATAGAAAAGCATGGGCTAAGAAGATGTTAGTCAATATCTCTAAAGCTGGCTTCTTCTCTAGTGATAGAACTATTGCACAGTATAATGAAGATATCTGGAAATTAAAATAATCTCCTTAATCAGGGTTCTTAATGAACTCTGATTTTTTTATTGATTTTATTTCTTATATACTTTATTTTATTTACGAGGTGTAGAAAATGAAAAGAAATTATCCAAGTATTATTATTACTCCTGAAGGAGAAAAATGGCTCGATAAAGGGCAGATGTGGATGTATAAGAATAATCTAGGTAGTCTAGATGATTCTATTGAGAATGGTTCTTTAGTAGATATTATGACGACTCAAGGACGTTATTTAGGTACAGGGTTTCTTTCTAAAGAAAGTCATATTACAGTACGTATTTTAACTAAGAATCAAAATGAAGTGATTGATAGAGAATTCTTTAAAAAGAGAATTCAGTTTGCGTATGACTTTAGAAAGACAGTAGAAAAAGATAATCTAACGAACTGTCGTCTTGTATTTGGTGAAGCAGATAGTTTACCAGGTTTAACTGCAGACCGTTATAATGAAATCATTGTGACTCAGATTACATCTTATGGTTTAGATTTAATCAAAGATATGATCTATGAATTATTATTGGAAGTATTAAAAGAAGATGGTCAGAATGTATCTGCTATCTATGAAAGAAATGATGTCAAGGTACGTGCTAAGGAGGGTCTAGAACTCTATAAAGGATTCTGGAAACCAAGCATATTACCGACTACAACTGTCATTAATGAAAATGGTTTGAAGCTTAATGTAGATGTGGAAAATGGTCAGAAGACTGGTTACTTCTTAGATCAGAAATCTAACAGAGTATTACTAAGAAACATGTCAGCAGGTAAGACAGTCTTAGACTGTTTTAGTCATACAGGAGGTTTCGCATTAAATGCTGCAATTGGAGGCGCAAAACATGTCACTGCTGTAGATGTTTCTCAAACAGCTTTAGATCAGGGTCTTGCGAATGCGAAAATGAATCATCTAGAAGATAGAATGTCTTTTGTACAGGATGATGTCTTTGATTACTTAGATAAATGTCATCAGGGACAGTATGATATTATTGTCTTAGATCCACCTGCATTTACTAAATCAAGAAGAACAGTGAATCATGCTTATAATGGCTATAAGAATATTAACATGAAGGCTATGAAGCTACTAAGACAGGGTGGATATCTAATTACATGCAGCTGTTCACGTTTTATGGAAACTGCACTATTTGAACAGATGTTAAGAGAATCCGCAAAGGAATGTGGAGTAACTCTAAAACAGGTCTCTGTGACTCAACAGAATGCGGATCATCCAATTCTATGGACTATGGAAGAAACATCTTACTTAAAGTTCTATATCTTCCAAATCATCTAGAAGTCTCCGGACTTCTTTTTTAATGACTGATAAAAGTTATTTTTATAAATTTGTCCTAACTTAAATATATGGGTTCCCATATAGATATCGTGATGATTTATTTTATTGATATAACGACTATTAATACATGTACTTTTATTAATCTGTACAATCTGTTTAGAATGCATCTCTTCTTGTATTATTCTTAAAGGCTTATAGAGATGATAGTTCTTTTTCTTTGTATGTATAGTAGAAAGATGATCATGTGTTTCTATATAGAAAATATCATGGATAGGAATAGACATCTTCTGATGCTCATATTTGAATTGATAATAATCGTAATGCTTCACATGCAATGACAACATCAATGAAACGCCGAACTCTAAATCATTTTCAAATATATAATGAAAAGGCTGGTAGATCACAGTCTCTGGACCTAAAGGTTTATTTAATACAATCACAATAAAAGCTTCTTGATCAATTATTCTAATTCTTTGTATATCTTCAAATGCACCTGTAAAATATATATCAGAATGAATCAGTGTTTTAGAAATTGTATAACGATGATGATAATGACGAAACATCTGGATTATTCTGTCTGTTATATAAGAATTTAAATGTACAATAGAAATAATCATAATACTCAACCACCTAGTAATATTATATACAATATAATAAAGGAAAAAGGACTAAGCCATGTTGGTATTAGTCCTTTAGTGTGTATATACACATATACATACTGTTATAGCTCCCATAATCAGAATACATGAATAAACTAATGTATAACATAATAAATAACATAAAACGAATAATAATATCGTGAAATCTAAAAAAGTGAGATTTTTACGCACATGAGCGCTATACTCTCTGTTTTATTTCTATGCTTAAAGTGTAGAGGTATACAGATATGTCAATGGGAGAACGATTAAGAAAAGCAAGATTAAAAATGGGATATTCTCAAGAAGAAGTCGCAAGACGTATTGATACACATCGCACAACCATAGGGAAGTATGAGAATGGTGAATGTGAACCATCTATAAAAGTCTTAGCGAAGCTGATAGAAATCTATTGTACAGATGCGAATTATATTCTTTATGGCAAGGATATGAAAGTGATGAATGTATCCAGAGTACCAGAGAACTGTATGAGAGATATCTATATGTTGATTTCAGAATATCTTATTGATGATTATGCGTATAATGAAAACATCCACGATTAGTGGATGTTTTTAAATCTGTGGCTTGATTAATACTCTTCCTGTTCCACGATAGACATTGACTAAACCTTCACCACTCACGGCTGAACCAATCAATGTTTTACCGCTTCTTTCTACTGTGAAGTCTAGATTTTCACTCCAGGCAATCGCAAATGATCCATCAATCTTTAATGTATCATTATGTAAATCAATGGTAATCAGTTCTTCTTGAGGAACATTACATTCTAAGACAACCTTACCAGATCCTTTTAGACAGAGATTGAATAATCCCTCATCACCAATTGTCTGTCCCGATACACTTTTAATCATAGAAGTACTTAGATTTACTTTTGTTTCAGATGCACAATATAAACCATCTTCTACACACATAGCCCCATTCCAATCATCTAGATCTTCAATAATATAATGCTTATAGCTTGGTTCTGTGACTATAACACCAGTCCCTTCATATTGTGGTTTGATTGTAGATTCACCAGTGACCTGGGCATTAAAGAACTTCTTGATTGTATCACCAATCCCTTTTAAACCTGTAGACTGATGTACATCACCTACATACCATTGCATGGCTCCTGGTTGAATATTCACGCTCTCATTATTTAAAGTAATCATCAATTGTCTTTTCTTCACATTCATTTGACTCATATAGAATTTAATCTGTGCATCATCAGCTGTACAACTTAAATCCTTATCGTACTGAATTACTTTAAACATTCCTTTACGACTCACTACAGAGACATTGCTATTATCTTCAAAATTAAAAATCTGGAATCCCATAAGAAAACCCTCCTTTACACTATTATATACGAAAAAAAAGGTCTTATGACCTTTTTAAATCTTAATTACACCATCAACAGCTTTTTTCTTTAATTCTTCAATAATAGAGACTCCTGCACTTGTACCAATACGAGTTGCTCCATTTTGAATCATCTTGATAAAAGTATCCGCATTTCTAATACCACCTGCAGCCTTTACTTCTACCTCATCACCTACATATTTCTTCATTAATGCGACATCTTCAAAAGTAGCACCACCTGTTCCAAAACCAGTAGATGTTTTAATGAAATCAGGTTTAACCTCTTTCGCGATCTCACATAATTTGATCTTTTCTTCATCATCTAAATAACAGTTTTCAAAAATAACCTTACATGGAATATGATGGGCATGACATGCATCCACAATCTGTGTCATTTCATCCTTAATATACTCCCAGTTCTTATTCTTAACCTCTGTCTGATTGATGACATAATCAATCTCAGTGGCTCCCTCTTCAATCGCATTATTTGTATCAAATACCTTTGAGGCAATAGTAGTCTGTCCAAGTGGGAATGAAATTGCAGCACCTACATGAATATCAGTGCCCTTTAATAGTTCCGCACATAAATGAGACTGAACCTGGTTGATTGCAACCATCTTGAAATGATAGTCTTTTGCCTCATTGCATAGTTTCTCCATATCTTTTTTAGAGGCATCAGTATGTAAGTTAGTATGATCAATCATCTGTGCCAATTCATCAATAGTATATTCTTTCATCTGTATCTCTCCTTTACATATATACTAACATTATATAATTGTTATGTCAATGATATGTAAACATATCACTGGCGTTATAAATGTGATAAAATATCATATACATGAGGAGGGTGCGTTATGACCGCTTTATATTTAGATGTAAAAAAAGATTTATTAGATAAGATTACATCGGGAGAATACCCTGAAGGCACTATTATTCCTACAGAACATGAATTATCTGATATTTATCATGTAAGCCGACCTACTATTAGAAAAGCTGTACAAATTTTAGTAGATGCCGGTTATCTAGAAAAGAAGAAAAAACGTGGCACTATTGTATGTATACCTAAGGTAATTCAAGACTTTACACAGACAATATCTAGTTTTGATACACAGATGAAAAGACATGGTATTGTATCTCAAACGCAGGTGATTTCATTTAAAAAAGAACAGGCGTCTAAAGAGATTGCGGATTCTTTACATCAACAAGAAGAAGATTTAGTTTATAAACTTGTTCGTTTACGTTATACAGATAAGAATCCTAATGTCTTTATTACAACCTATATTCCTGTTTCTCTATTTCCAGAATTGCTTGATACAGACTTTACCCAAGAAAGACTTTATGATGTCTTTGAAGCACAGGGACATAGTATTGATACAATTGACCGAGAATTAGAAATGATCAAAGCCGATGATACAATAGCGGATATGCTGGATATAGAAGAAGGAGATCCATTATTCTATTTCCACTCTATCGGTTATGATATAAATAAGACTCCAATAGAGTATTCTATTGCACGTTATCGCTCTGATATCAATACATTCACATTACATCTTAATAGACATAAAGGAGAGTAATCTGAATAAAAATTGAAAGAGAAAACAAATTTTACCCTAAAAAAGTGCATAAAGCCCCTTTCCCCAAATGGATGGCTATTCTATTTGAGGTGAGTTCGTAGATTCTTTTCTGATGAGTTGTAGAATCTCTGCTTCAGACAAGCCAGTGCGGCTGAGCTGATTGAAGGCATTTCGTAAATTGTTTTTTACGTATTCGATTCGTTGCTTCTTTGTTGTTTCAACATCTGCCATATCTGTTGGGTTAAATACTTCACCAGTTTTTAAAAGGTGATAGACAGCAATAAGTATTTTTCTCGCAATCGCAATGATAGCTCGTTTCTTACCGCGCCTTTTAGATATCTTGTTGAATTTGTCTGCGTAGTAATCGCAGTTCTTATCTTTTACGGCAGCATGTGCAACCTGAACAAGGCAAGGCCTAAGATAAACACCAGCTTTTGAAATCTTAACTGATTTCTTTTTGCCGGCTGATTCATTACATCCAGGAGCTAATCCAGCCCATGCAGCAAGTTTGCGATGAGAGGACCACTGAGACATATCAGTGCCGATTTCAGAGATAATGGTAATGGCAGATTTTCTATTGATTCCTGGTATTGTACAAAGAAGCTGTATGTATTCTTCGTAGTTGGCAACCATCAAGTCGATATGGTGCTGTATTTCATCAAGTAGAGAATCTAGATATTCCATATGTTTCTGAACGATTCGAATTCTAGCCTTTTGAAACTGATTTAGCTGAATACCTTCAACAGCACTTAGGATGTCTTCATGAGATGCTTTACAACCGGCATGAACTTTA
>NZ_JBHSEB010000111.1:0-4974 GCF_042651925.1 Catenibacterium sp. GCM10023432
GATCACCAAAATTTCTTTTATCAATACTGCCAATAAAACTTGTATAAATACCTTCAGCAGCCTGTAGTGCCGCAATTAATGCATAAGAAGTAAATCTTGAGACAACACCATCACATGGACCTACACCAATGATATCAGACCAGTCTGTATTCAATTGCTGCTGAATTTTTACAATCATCTTGTCTCCATCATTTGTCTTTTTAAACCAGTTGATTGATACTAGTCCCATCCATACTTTCCAGTCAATGATGCCTGTTACTGGAAGTCCTGCATCACTCTGGTACTGCTTTACAGCATTTACTCCAGTCGTATAATAAACTCCTGTAATTCCTCCAGCATTATACCCCTTTACAAACAATGCACACTGCAGAATGCATACATTTGGATTTCCTGGATCATTAGCATTCATTTTAGAAATATCACTTAAAGATCTCATTTTATTTAAAGTGATATTTCCTACTGTTCCTGTTACTGGAGAGATTCCATTTTCAATCTGAAAGGCTCTGATAATCCCCTTGCATGTACCTGTACCAGTCAAGCCGTCCTCATCCAGCTTTACCCATTCAGAACGATGACCATACATGCTGTTTAAATATTTCTGTGCCTTTCTAACATTTTCATCTGCCATTATTACTATCCTCCTATTTTTATAACTACTTTACGTAGAATTCATACCGGTATTCTTTCTACATTTTTATCATACATTCATTCAGAAGCACCATTGTGCCTTTCGCATCTCATTAATATAAGCTATCTAATGAAATTGCTCCCGTTACTTTACCGTTTACTCCAATTACTACTCTATCACCTTTGATTTGAATCACTTTATATTGATTTTTAAATACAAAATTTGCGATTGACTGACCATCATACCACTTTGCACCAGCCTTAACACGCACACTATCTCCAACGTTTAAATTACTAGCTTTGTTTTTTATCTTATAAAAAGTATTAATCAGACCATGATCATAACTACAGTCCAAAAACTTTGAATCTATTCCTTTTATATCTTTTAAAACTCCTTTTCTGGCATTAGAAGTGAACTGATGCAATAATACATTTCCGAAAGGATTATACTGAATCTTATTGTCCCAATTATTATACCCATTGTTGAGCCCATAATTAGCAATCCATAACGTCCATGCAGAAAAGCCACTATTTGTAAGCTTGTTTTTAAACCAATCCTGATTGGCATATATTCCAGCAGAATAACCTGCTCCTTCAATAACATCACAAAATGCTTTAGCAATCTTATAATACATGTCATTACTCAAACTGCCCTGATAATCAGAATATTCAATATCATAATAAATAACACATACCTGATATTTACTGCATGCCTGCAAAGCTAAATATGCTTCTCTTTTAGCTTCATATTCGTTTCTAGCATAACAAAAGTGATAAGCAAATAATGGAATGCCTAACTCATTTGCTTGTTTCGCATTATTGTTCCACTGCTTGTCTATATTTCCAGAACTCCATCCATAAGAACATCTAGCTACAACACCAGAAATGGAATCCTTTGCCTTGCTTAAATCTACTTTCCCGTTATGATATGAAATATCTATAATATAATTACTCATTGTTTTCTACCATGCTTTCTATGTTTTGAGAAGCTACTTCTAAACCTTTAACAAGAATCTGTGGCACATCGAATCCAGCTTCTACAAGATTTTCCAAAATACTACGGTACTCATTAATGATTAACGAAATCAAAACATACCAGCCTAAAAACGTTAATATCGCCAAATCGATGTGAATTATCTTTCCTAATTCTTCGAAACATACTGGAATTATAAAAGACAATAAAACTAATATCCATTGAGCTACTTTCTTTGCGGTTCCTTTCAATCCAGCCATTGAATTTTCTTTATTATTTATTCTTGATTTTATCCATCCTGTTAATGTATCAAGAACATTTAATAGCAATAGCACCATAAATAAAATCCAATGTTTATCCATAGCAATTGTAAGAATAGATAATACAATAGAATACACTTTATCTATATTCTTAACAAAATTGTTCATTATTCAGTTTTCTCACTTTGTTAATAATATTCTTATATTTTCTTACAATAGAACTATGATTAGCATAACCCACATGAATAGAAATCAGATCAAATGTTTTATTCTCAAAATTACACAAAGCAATAATTTCAAGCTCATCTGGTAATAGTGCTTTTAACCAATAATTAACTTTAGAAACAATATGTGAGTAGAACATATATTCATTCTTTTCGTGATCATTCAACTCTTTAAACTTTATTGCTTGATTTAAATTATCTATATGTACTTTAGCAATAGAGTAGAAGTTTAGAGTAAGTTCAATTTCTTCATTAGAATAAACCATTGCCTACTTACTCCTCTTCTTATAAATTGTAAAACGTTTTACAAATGTATTATATTATATTTAATCGACACAATTGTGCTTTTATGATTATTATAATAGTTCAAATTAATTGTTCCTGTTTATCACAACTATTAGTTCTGTATATTTAAACATATTATCCAGACAGTTAATCAAAATAGAATTTAGATTTAATACTTCCGTAAAATATAAGTTCGAGTTGATATACCATTGGATGTAAAAAGCTATTCTGTATACAAGTACAGCCAAGATTATGAAATGATTATCTTATCAGAATAAATAATCAATCGAAAGAGGAAATCATAATTTGTAATATATATCAGATATACTTGGTGCAATTGTTACTTATCCATGTTAAAATTAATATATTATGAATAGAGAGGTATCAAATAATGGAAATATTAACCGTCAAAAATAATAAAATGGATTATCCAACTTTCAAAAAAATCATCATTCTATTTTTTCCTACTAAATATAAAATCTTATTTGTAGCCACATCCAGTTTTGGTTTGATATTTTTATTGATAAGTCTATTTATGAGATATTTTTCTTATTGCATAACTCTTGCCATTATATTATTGTTTTTAGTTATATTTCATCTTGCTTTATCAAGAACTGTATTAAAAAAATTATTGAACCAGCAAATAGAACAATTTAACAAAGATGTAATATATTTTGATTTAGTCTTTGAAGAAGATGAACTTTACTCCAAGGCAGACTCATCAACGAATAAAGCTCCTATAAAATACAAAGATTTAAAGAAAATTAACGAAACAAATGATGTTGTATTTTTTACAACTAATGCAGGCTTTACAATCTATTTTGAAAAGAAAAATGCCAGCAGTGAAGATATCGAGAGATTACATGCATTTTTTGATAAGCAGAACATCATTTGGAGAAAATCAATTTTGTAGATGATAAGAATAAAGTAATTACAAAAGCCAATATAATAATGAAATAAAAGAGGCATGTGCTCGTACGAATTGGGATAAAGGGGCATGCCCCTTTATCCCAATTCCTTAATTCCAGTTTCACTTTACAATTGATGTCTAAATATCTTCTATATATTTCAACTTTTTGTTCTTTGGAAACTTACTTTTTCTTCCCCTAAGAAAAACCTCCTTAGCAAACAGTGCTTTTAATTATTTACACTGACTACTGGGAGGTCATGATATCATAACTCAATTATTTTTTATCATCAAAAGCAATTTTTAAATAAGTTAAATCATTTTATGCGTTTATAACCTTATATACAGTATTATTGACTCAGGCCATCACCTCACTAAGTTTCAATATTCCCTGAGCAATAAGTGTTTTACCCAACAGTGGAAGAGCATTACCACTAGCTGCTATACATCCTACCAACACAATTATAATCGCTAATTGTGTTACCTTTTCCCAATCAATTTCGTATTTTGGCTGCTTCCCATCATCTGAAATACTAGGCATGATTTTAAAATTAATTTCAGTTGTCATTTCATAATCTTTTGTATCTAATTGAGGCAAAATATCTTTTGTTGTGAAGATAATTGTATATACAGGCAAATTATCCTTTACTCCAATCTTCATACCAATTTTTCCAGCCTTCATAGAGATTGCCACTTCTCTTAGGCCATCTACTGTACCATCTAGTATTCTTACGATATCTTTGTCCTGAATCTCCAAGCCAGCTGTCAAATCCTTAATTTGATTATCACATGTTGTTGTCAGTGAACCTGTATTATCCATTTCAATATAAATAGGTTTTTTACTAAACTCATTATCAGGTGTAAAAGATTTGGAGTTTTTACAAGATACAAAAATTGTACATCCATCTGTAGGAATTGCAGCAACTGAGAACTCTTTCTCGTATACAATGTTTGCCTTAACAACTTTATTTAAATATCCTAATTTTTCTAGAATGTTACAAACGAATTGATCTTTTTGTTCTTTTATCATCTGATCTGAACTTTTCTCTGCTAATTGATCTGGTGACATATAATCCACTTTATCAAATGTTGTAATCCCCTTATCTCTACCAGAATATCCTACCTTATCTAAATCAAATGAAGGATTTGAAGGGAATTGCCCACCTGTTCTCTCATTAAATTCAAAGAACTGATCAAATGCCCAGTTCTTCGGAATAGGATAACCTAAGTTGCAGCTGTATCCGCTTGACATATCAGCTACAAATGAGTATTCCGCTAAGCCTTTATTACTGATATATGAACAGATATATCTTGGTGCATAAATTCCTACCTTATACTTTTTATTATTTGTTTCACTATTAAATACAAAATTCAGTTTCTCAAAGTATGGTACAATAAATGATTTCATCTGATAATCATAGCAGTCAAAGTCTACTGCGAAGTAGATAGTTGTACCACTAGGAACACCGATTCTCTTAGCTGCTGTAATTGCTGTATGTGCATCTACAATGCCCTGACTCAGATTCTGGAAATACTCTGCTTTATATCCTCCATCCTGATAGATAGGGAATACTCTTAATCCAGCACTTTCAATGTTTTTGATTTCTTCAAATGTGATGAACTTTCTCTTTCCATTTGCTGTTCCTGTCAGATATCTACCTACCACCTGATATCCTGCATTCTTAATATCTAGTGCCT
>NZ_JBHSEB010000112.1:0-1121 GCF_042651925.1 Catenibacterium sp. GCM10023432
TATCTGGAATCGACAAGATGACAGTAGATGAACTTGATGAATATTTCTATAAGCATAGAAGAGAGATTAGATATTCTATACTTAATAAGAAGTATAAGCCCCAATCAGTTAAGAGAGTCTATATTCCAAAGCCTAATGGCAAGAAAAGACCATTAGGTATACCTACAGTAGTGGATAGAGTTATTCAACAGGCTGTTGCACAGGTGCTGATGAAGAAACTAGATTCTTCATTCAGTGAATTCAGTTATGGATTCAGACCAAGAAGAAGCGCACAGATGGCTGTACTGAAGACCCTAGAATATATTAATGAAGGGTATGATTGGGTTATAGATTTAGATATTGAAGCATATTTTGATACTGTAAATCATGACAAGTTAATCTCAATACTTAGAGAAAAGAATGTGAATGACTCAACAACATTACATCTTATTCGCAAGTTCATGCAGGCAGGGATTATGGAAGATGGTTTAGTAAAGCCTTCTAGAATCGGTGTGCCTCAGGGAGGTCCACTCTCTCCAATCCTTTCTAACGTTTATTTAGATAAGTTTGACAAGGAATTGGAAAATAGAGGATTACGCTTTGTAAGATATGCAGATGACTGCAATATCTTCGTTAAGAGCGAGATGAGTGCGAACAGAGTAATGAAGTCAGTCACTTCATGGCTAGAAAGAAAACTATTTCTTAAAGTCAGCGCTACTAAAACCAAAGTGGTCAGACCACCCGAAAGCAAGTTTCTAGGATTCACCTACCTCCAAAGAAATGGTGAATGGAAATGCAAGCCTTCCAATCAGAGCAAGATGAAACTCTACGATAAATGTAGAAGAGAACTTATAAGAAGGATAGGAATTGCACGTCCAATTGCAGTTACGTTCAAGAGAATCAATCAGATTGTAGTAGGATGGATTAACTATTATCGAATAGGCGTGATGAAATACTTCGTTGACATCTTTGGTCAATGGCTTCGCCATAAAATCAGAGTAATCATTTTGAAACAGTGGAAAAGACCTAAAACGATTTATAAAAACTTATACAAAATGAATAGGCTATTTCGTTGCCAATTTTCTGATGAACAAATCTTTTCGGTGGCAAACTCTAGACGCGGACTTTATAGCCAGGCTTGC
>NZ_JBHSEB010000113.1:0-569 GCF_042651925.1 Catenibacterium sp. GCM10023432
CTTAAGGAAACAATCAAAATACTAAAAAAAGATCAGGGCATCGATCAGTTCAATTTAAAAAATAAAGAAAAGACAATGATCATCGATGCCCTGAGAGATAAGTATTCATTGTCATTGCTTTTGAAAAGGATGAATATTTCAAAAAGCAGTTACTGCTATCAGCATAAGGTCATCCATTCAGAGGCAAAATATGAAGCCATAGCCAAAGAAATTACGCATTTATTTCATGAAAATGACAGCAGATATGGCTATCGAAGGATCCACGCCTTACTGAAAAAGCAAAATATCATCATATCAGAAAAAATCGTCAGAAGGATCATGAAAGAAAATCAGCTGGAAGTGAAGATTAGGAGAGCTAAGAAATACAGCTCTTATATGGGAGAAATTACAAAAGCAGCTGAAAATCTTATCAACAGGGATTTTCACTCTGACAGACCCAATCATAAAATGCTGACGGATATTACTGAATTTTCAATACCTGCTGGAAAGGTATATCTTTCACCAATCATAGACTGTTTTGATGGGATGGTATCTGCATGGAAAATAAGTACAAATCCAAATGCAGAACT
>NZ_JBHSEB010000115.1:0-544 GCF_042651925.1 Catenibacterium sp. GCM10023432
TAAGAAAGCTCATAGATAATATTGATGATGGTTCTCATGATATGACATATGATGAAGTCGTAGAAAGACTTGGTACACCCAAGGAAATTATTATTAGTTACTATGAGCAGGAAGATATGGATCGTCTGATTGAAAAAGCAAAGGTAAGAAGATTATTAAAGAATTTCTTATCAGTTGCGCTTGCTGTATTATTAGTATTCTTATGCTATAAAGCATATATTTACCAAAAGACTTTTGAAGAGGTAAGAGATTCAAAAGGTGGATATTTTGAAGAAACAATTGAAATCAAATAAGGAGAATGAACATGATAAAAAAAATAATCACCATTTTATGTATTTCTTTTCTAGCATTTTCTCACTCTGTCTTAAATGCATCTGCTTTTGAAGCAAATCCAACTAGGATAGAATTAGAAAATGGATATTACTTAGAAACTGTTATTACCATAAATCCTACGCAAGCAAGATCTTCTATTAGAAGTGGCACAAAAACTGCAACTTATAAAGATATCAATGGAAAAGCTCTATGGTCTATTACTGTTAATGGG
>NZ_JBHSEB010000116.1:0-501 GCF_042651925.1 Catenibacterium sp. GCM10023432
CTTAGAAGCTGGTCATATGAATAATTTACACTGTCCCTGAGCAGTGGGAGCACTTCATGAAACGTTCTATTCTTGCTGCATGGCTCTACAAGACGTGCATAGATGAGAGAAGAAAGCAGCTCATATATATCATACTCAAAGGAGTTGGATAGATTGAAGTAGTCTACATACTTCTTTATTCCAAGCTTATTCATTATGGATACGAAAGGGAAGTAGCCTAGACTCATTTTAGGTGTTCTATCGGATATCTTGATAACCTTTTTGTCTCTGGCTTCTTCATTGAGTTTATCAACTTCCTTCTGAAAGTGTGCAACAGGATCATCTATTCCCTTTGCCTTCCAAGTCTCTACAGAAGATAATGATTTGTATGTTCGATGAGCTGCGCCTCTCTTCTCATGGGAGTAGTAGCTCTCCACAATAGAGAGATAAGTGCGGCCTTTCAGCTTCGCTTTTTTTAGAAAATATGCCATGGGAGCACCTCCAATTTAATATATCACTACT
>NZ_JBHSEB010000117.1:0-2444 GCF_042651925.1 Catenibacterium sp. GCM10023432
TTCCAAACTCTTCTTTTATCTGATCACTCCAAGGCATGAACCAGTCAATCTTCTCTGGATGCTGAATGATATCAATCTGCGGCATTATCTCCAATATGTATTCTATGTAATCAAAGGGACTAAGCCTATTAGCTTTAGCTGTCTCAATCAGACTGAATATTGAGGCACTTGCATCTGCTCCTTTGGTAGAAGCACTAAACAGCCAATTCTTTCGACTTACAGTGAATGGTCTTATATTACGTTCATTCAGCGAATTTGTCATTGGAACTAGACCATCATCCAGATATACACGCAATCCTTTCTCCAAATTCAGGGCATACTGAATTGCTTTGCCTATTTTAGAGCGTGTTAAAGACTTGTTCTGAGCATCAGCGCACCATGAAAAGAAGTCATCTACTAATGGTTTTGACTTTTCCTGGCGTATTTTGACTTTGTCTTCAGGTGGGAATGTATCAATTTCCTTTTCTATCGCAAATAGCTTGGCTATTTTCTTAAGACCTGTATAAGCCAATGTATCTGAGGCATCTTTCATATCTGCAGGAAGTGCTTCATAGAACTTTCTTCTTGCATGTGCCCAGCAGTATGCATTGACTACACCCTCAATATTGTTGTAGCCACCATAGCCATCAGAAATCAGTGTACCACTGAAATTTTCTAGAAACTTCTGTGGATTTTCAGCTTTTCTATCAGGCTTGTATTCAAATATTCTGATAGGCTTGCTGCTTTCCCTAATACTTGAATATACCCACATGTATGATTTAGAAGTAGCAGGTTTACCTGGCTCATTTAATACTTGAATTGGCGTCTCATCTGAGTGCAGGTACTTCTCCTCAACAAGAATTTCATGCATCCTGTTAACAATCGGAATGAAATATTCCCTGGAAGCTATGATAAGCCAGTTAGCCATCGTAGTTCTTGATAGATCAAGCCCCAGACGTTTCCATTCTGCTTCCTGCCTGTAAAGTGGCATATGATTGACGAACTTGTCAGTAATCACCTGAGATAGAACACTTGGTGATGTAAATGAATGAGGAATAACGGGTGCTGGTGTACCTGCTTTAAGCATGACAACCTTTCCTCTCTTTCTGCAGTCGCGGCATTCATATGTCTTTCTGTATATATCCTTTACATAAAGTTTTGCAGGTTCATAAACTACTTCATGTCTTACGAACTCTTCACCAACTCTATGCATCTTTGTACCGCATATATCACAGATTCTATCTTTCTCATCAATATCATAAACTTCTTTTACATGCTTTAGATTATCTAACTTGATTTCAAGAGTGCCTTTCTGTTTCTTCTTAGCTCTTTTGTATGTAATTTCTTCAAGAAGCTCTGGTTCACATTCTTGTTCTGCTTCATCAAAAAGAGAAAGCTGTTCTACAGAACATGGCATCTTCTCACTCTTGACGCCAAACAGCTTTCTCTTAAGATATGCATTCTCTTCACGAAGAAGGTCATTATTATTCTTTAGGTATTCATTATCTGATTTTAAGCTTTCAACCAATGCATTTAGAGATGAAATACTGGCTTTTAATTCTGCAATAGTACTAGCTAATTCAGCTGATATAGTCATGCTTTCAACTGTAGATTTAGTAGAATTATTCATCAGAAATACCCTCCGTTTCATGAAATAATTATACCATAAATCGTACAAATTCTCCATGAATCAAGGCTATTATATGACTGCTTTTGGACTTGTTTTCTTTATTCTTCCAGGCTGTACAACTGCAAGTCCCTCTAGGAGCCATCTGAACTGCTGGGGTGTTATTTCTCTAGCTTCGGATTCATCTCTAGGCCATTTGAATCTGCCATTTTCCAGCCTCTTGTAAAGAAGCACAAAGCCGTCACCCTCCCAGTACAGTGCCTTCATCACTCTCGCATTTCTTCCGCAGAACAGAAATACCGAATTTGAAAAGGGATCAAGTCTGAACTGTGCTGTGACAAGCGCACTAAGACCATCAATCTGTTTCCTCATATCTGTATAGCCTACAGCTATATAGATATGCTCAGCCCTGGAGATGTCACCTAACATAATAGTGCACCTATTATGTTCGTTACAGTTCCTATATCTGTATCACAAGGAAATTCTATACGAACATCTCCTTTAGTTATAATTATGTTCTGTTTATCAAGTGTGTTCTGATCAACAGAGACAAATGATGGAGCCTTTACAGCCCCTGAGTCAATTGCCATCTTTCGCAGTTTCTTCAGCCAGCAGTAGTAGGTCTGCTCACATATGTTGTTCTGCTTGCACCATTTTCTAACAGGAAGTCCACTTTCCCTGCACTCCTTTATTCTTTCAATCCATTGCCTGGTTTTGATATCATCATTAATGCTTTGAATATCCATTATCTCACCATCCTCTATATAGTAAATTTAGTGCTAAAATCGCTATATAGAGTGAATTTAGTGGCTAAAAACACTATATATAGCAAATTTAG
>NZ_JBHSEB010000118.1:0-1032 GCF_042651925.1 Catenibacterium sp. GCM10023432
AGAAATTAAGTTATTATCTAACTCACCATACGTCAAGAACGTTAAACAAAACAGACTGATATTCACTTATGAATTCAGATGCATTTTATATGATGAATGGATTAAGCAGCCATCTACTTCTCAGATAAGAAGTGTACTTAAATCATACGGCTTTGATTGTTCGATGTTAGGATGCGATGTGATAAATAACACCAACATTAACTTTAAGCGCTATGGTCGTCCTACTAACGGAAGGAATAAGGTATCTGTAAAGTATAACTCTACTGAAAAGTACGACAATGAATCTCTGATTGATTCTGGAATATTCGTCAGAACAGGAAGTCTAATTAGATTCAGTTCTGAATTCATCGATAAAGCTTATAAAGAATACCCTTCTGTCTCCATTGAATCCCTGCTTGAATCCTGTGGTCTTGATCCCAATAAAGTCGGATATCATAGAATATATGAATTAAAAAGAAAGCTTGAAGATGGAGTAAAACCTAAAGAAAAGATAGGAGCTGATGTAGTAGATAAATATACTGGTCATCCATATGTCAAGAGATGCACTGCAGAATATTTCACACTTAATAAACAATTTTTTGATGAATCTTCAATATATACTGGTTATCCTATTGATGAGATTCTCAGAATATATGAAATTGATGAATCTGATCTTCCTGCAAGGGTACTAAATAGAATAGAAAAACAGCTCAGATCCTGGAATGGTGATTCTGATAATATGGTGGTTGAATGTGACCAGGAGTTCAGATGCCGCATCCAGCACAACAGGATGAGAGCGCTAGAGAAACTGTCAATGATGCATTTTGATAGTATCAGGAAAATTCTTCCTTCCCTTACCTCTGAACAGAAGAAGGCATTATGCATATGGATAAGAGACCTTCCACACGACAGATATGACTATTCCATCCGTTCCATACTGAAGAGAATCGGCATATCTAAGTCATCCTATTATTCAATACTCTCAGATGATAATTACGGCATGAAGGAAAGACAGGATGAGATTGATTTTGAATACATAAAAAAGGTCATTGA
>NZ_JBHSEB010000119.1:0-1505 GCF_042651925.1 Catenibacterium sp. GCM10023432
GGCAGTCAGAAATGACTGCCCTTTAGTGCGCTCATATTACTTCTATTTAAATGTTTTATTAGTTCTTTTTCTTATAAGATCCTCTCTTTTTTCCTTCTCTTTTGATTGTTTCATCAATAGCGTAAGAGGAAGGATTAGAGGATTTATTAAGAGAGTACATTAGTCTATTTCTCATTCTTGCAAAGTTCTGATATCCACATGCATTTGAAAGTATCTTATCTATTCTGGAGTTGATTCCTTCTACTGGTCCATTAGATATTCTTCGACCATCTACTAAATCAAATGATGCACATATTTCATCAAACCAGTTTATAAGAGTTCCAGATAATGATATGAAGCCAGTAATTCCTGATGTTGCATATTCTTGAATTATTCTTGAAAGCCATTCTCTGCAGGTTTCAGAAGTTGCATAATGATTAAAGGCTATATATTGTTCCTTTAGATTGTATGCTTCTGTTAGTTCCTTATCTATGCTTAGGATTATTTCAAGCAATTGATGATAGTCTATATATCTTTTAAGCTTTTTATTGTATCTTGCCTTGTTGAACGGAATATCATTGTAGTTTTTCAATATAAGGAAGTGAAACTTTTTGAGAAGATAATATTCAGTACTATCCTTTTGGTATCTTTTGCCTACTTTAATTCTGATATCATCTAGGACTTTATTGATATTTTTTATGACATGAAATGAATCGCATAACAATACTGCCCCAGGGAAGTATTGATTTCTCACAAATCTGTACGTCTCATACATATCAATAGAGATATATTTGACTTTAGCGAGTTCTTTTTTATCGATTATCTGAGTATAACTTGACCAGGCCTTCTTGGTTCTTCCATCAATGATATCTACAATTTCCATGGTCTTAAAATTAAGAATAACACACATGTATCTGTTTTGTCCTTTATGTTTCCAGTGCTTCTCATCAATACATATAATCTCAGGTAAAGGCTGTCTACGCATCTGACCATACTTATCGAATATTTCAACGACTTTAGTAGGACTTGTGTTAAAGAATCTAGCAACCAGTGAAAAAGTAGTTGTAGGTTCTTTAAGTTTATTCATGATTTCCAGCTCTGAAGTTTGAGATAATCTACTATGACTTTTCTCTGTAAATGGGTTTTCCTCAGTCATCACCTTATTACATTGAGGACATACTAATCTTCTCTTTTTAAGTATTAGAGAAGTGTTCTTGCCTCTTATCATGTTATGTATGACTTTACATTTTCTATAGTCCTTAATATTCATTCTACTGCCGCATTCTGGACAGGAGATAATGGTTCTCTTAAGCGTGATATAATAAATCACTTCTTTTTTATTAATTTCAATCGTATGAGACTGTACAAGGGATTCATAATCCCCTAAAATAATTCTTAGATCATTATTCAATTTGTGATCTCCTTTCGCTTTGATTTAATATGAGCAAATTAATGATACAGCGAAAGGTTTTTAATTACATAAAAATACTCGAAAAAGTGGGAGCCGTAGTGTGGCCCCCACAGAT
>NZ_JBHSEB010000120.1:0-790 GCF_042651925.1 Catenibacterium sp. GCM10023432
CGTCCTCAGTGGACACGCAATAAGATGACACCTGCTGAATATGAAGACTATCTTAATTCATTATCTGATAATGAATATTCAGATTATCTTCAAAACGAACAGGAAAAGTATGATAAAATGATGAAAAAAGCGAGAGAAAAGGCGCTCAAGCGTGCAGTTGAGCTTGGCGCTCTGACAGAGGAGGATATGGAATTATATGGCTCAGGAAAGAAAGAAGAACAGGCAGCAGCAGACAGAGGCGCAGAGACTTGCGCATAGAGATGCAGTTATTGAACATTCAGATAATAAGTTCGTTGCAGAACTTACAAAGAATATGGATGCATTCATCTATACAAAGGACTTCTATGTTGCACTGTATAAGCAGCTTGAAAGTGGAATGACATCAATCGAGGCTTATGAATCATTAGGGTTCGATACAAAGAAGCTGGGAAAGAACTGCGCTCAGGCAGCAGCCAAGCGTGCAAGACAGAAAGCGAAGAACGGGGAGTTTGAACCAAAGGCTGAGAACTATGATGGAAGCATCCCTATTGAGGAGATGCCTGAAATGACTCTCGAAGAGAAGGTTGCATACCAGGAGGCTCGTATCAGATATCTTGAGGATTACGTAGAATTTCAAAAAAAAATGCCTTCCATACTGGAGGAGATATACTCATCCTACAGCGACAAGAAGTAAAGGAGGACAAGCTCTTCATGGCTTATGACTACATAAGCAGAGGAAAGGCAAAAGAGAATGGTTATACCAATACCAGAGTCTTCAAGATGTTTGGTGTAAGCAGTACGGGCTATTATA
>NZ_JBHSEB010000121.1:0-521 GCF_042651925.1 Catenibacterium sp. GCM10023432
AACCACAAGCCGATACCATAAAGGTAGGGGTGAAGGAAGTGGTGTAGCAATTCCTTTGAGCGTACGAACAGAAACTTGATACAAGGCTAAATGGTGGATAAGGTTGCCTTACAAACCGAAGTCCAAAAGGTAAACGTAAAACCAAGAGAGTAAATCAAGACGTTGTGAAGGAAACAGGATTAGTGAATTACCCCGGGAGGCCTCACAGGCAATGAAGTCCAATATCTTTAAAATCAGTGATGGTAAGTTGTGCGATAAAAAGCTTACTGTGAGGAGTCAGCTGAGGTCATAGTAGGTGTCTCACCAACACTGAAGGACCTAATGTTTATATGATGTCACTCATCATAAAGCAATATCTAGACAGTTCGAAATTGGAATCATCTCGTAAGTAGAAAACGTAATTCTGTGGAGATGAAGGAAGAGGGAACGGTTCTAGATAAATCTACGATATGAAAAGGAGAACACAGACATGAGATTAATTGATGAAATACTTAGTGATTCAAATATCGACAGGGCTATTC
>NZ_JBHSEB010000122.1:0-1050 GCF_042651925.1 Catenibacterium sp. GCM10023432
ATACTTTTTTATGTTCTAGAAGTCTATTTCAGAAATATCTAAATCTAACGATGAGTCTTCATCGTTATTTTTTATTAGAGAATACTGAATATCATCAATGCGTTGAGAGATAGACTCCAGATGATTAAGAATGTCTTCTAAAACTTCATCTTCCTCAAGTATTAATGGTTCATTACTCTCATCAACAATAAGTTTAAATACCTTACTCATATTATTTACCATCCTTTCTGATACTTGTGTAATAGAAGGTTGTATCCTCGTTTAATGTATAAAGGATACGATTGCGAAATCTCTCCCAGTTCAGATAGCCGTTTGAGGCATGTTTGAGGAGCTTGATGGACTTGTTTCTGTTTTCAACGATGGCAGTGTTCATCTTTCTGTTTGCCTTGTCATCCACAATTATGAAGCTGTTGATGATCTCTCTTTTCCAGTTAGTAAGAGTATTCGCAAACGGACTCATTTCTGCAACAGTGCTGCTTCTGAAATCAATTATAATCTTCTCAAGCTGTTTCTTTGCAGTGTCATAAGTGCAGTGATCATAGAAATAGGTAACATCATTCCTTAGATAGAATGCTTCCTCAAGCTCATCATCAATAGCCAGCATATAAGCTAGTATTTCACTGTAATTGAGATATCTATTCAGTCTATGATTGAATCTTCTTTCAACGTTGACATCTAGTATTTTCTTGTTGGTTGAAGCAAGCAGCCAATTGAATTTTTTTAATACATAATAGTATCTGGATGCTTCTTCGAGTTCTATTAGTTCTTCGGAGGTTATAGTTTTATTGTTTTTCTTTGGCTTAAGGGTGTTAATAGTCTTTCTGAATCTGTTCTGAACACGAATTCTTACTCTATCAACCCTGCGAGTTAATTCCTGGATTACGTGAAAGTGGTCGGTTATACAACATGCATCGGGAAAAACATGTTTTACGACTATTCGATATGTCTCCCACATATCAAATGAGACATATTTTACTTTCTTACGCTCCTCCAGTGGAATGAGCATGAAATAATTAAGCAGATCATACTTGCGTCTGGATGGAAGTACAT
>NZ_JBHSEB010000123.1:0-1935 GCF_042651925.1 Catenibacterium sp. GCM10023432
TTACCAATTTACTATTTATTTAATTTATGATTGGACTATCTTGAGAAAGCATAGTCCATTTTTTTTAATCTCTCTTTTGTGTAATACTCTTTACCTTGTACCTTAAGTTTCTGAATGCGTTTGTTCATTATGACCTTATTTCTATGCTTTTGCTTTTCTACGTACATTTCTATAGTGTAAGTTCCCCACATTTTGAAGTAGAACCACCATCTTGAGGGTACTAAACCGATGCGTGCAAAGAATTCAATACTCCATTTATAACACATCCCATATGCTTTCCTTACTGTTGGATGTTTATGTATCATACACATCCTCAGACGTTGGCGCACATAACTGTCCATCATATCTAGGTATGTGCTCATCGCATGAATAACACAGTGTGTTTGCATATGACCTTCAAATACCTTAAGAGCCTTGTAGACATTCAAATAGTAGTTGGTCTTACCTACGATAATAGGATTTATATCCTTTATCCATTCTTCTTTTGGTTTAGTCCATATCCTTTGTGTCTTATCCTTGATAGCCTTCTTGAACGTTTTAATTGATTTTTCCGTGGGAACGATTGAGTAGTAATCATTCCCTTTCTTGCTCGTTTTCCAATGATTGAAATGGAAGCCTAGAAAATCAAAATCATCATTCTTAAAGTCAACTACCTTGGTTTTGTTCATCGCAACTTCAAGTCCTAAAGATTCAATGACTGATTTAGCGATGTTTCCTGCTCTTATGACTTCTTCCTCGGTTTCGCAAAACAATAGGAAATCATCTGCGTACCTTACAAAATAAATCTTAGCTTTGTGTAGTTCCCAATCAAGTTCATTTAAATAGATGTTGGCAAGTAAAGGAGAAATGACCCCACCTTGGACCTGACCGGTCTTGGTATTGTAGTATTTGCCATCTTCCATGTATCCACACTTAAGCCATGACCATATTAAATCTAGTACTGTCCCATCAGCGATGACTTTATTTAACACTTTCATCAGTTTCTTATGAGGAATGTTATCAAAGAATCCTTTGATATCACAGTCATAGATCCAGTTTCGTCCCAATTCAATATTCTTGATGATTACTTGCAGAGCACTTTCTACTCCTCTGCCTGGTCGATATCCCATCGACCAATTATGAAATACTAATTTTTCATATTTAGGCATTAGAATATCAGTTAGTGCTTGCTGTACAATTCTATCTTCCAAGGTTGGTATTCCTAACGGTCTTTTCTTACCGTCTTTCTTTGGAATATATACCCTTCTCACAGGTGTAGGTTTATATTCCTTTGCTTTGAGTTTCTCCAATAGTTTCAATATATTCTCTTGTTCATTCTTGGCGTATTCCTTAATGGTTACACCATCGATACCTCCACTACCTCTGTTTGCTTTGACCTTTTTCCAAGCGTTCATAAGCACTCTATCTCGTAGTAGTTGTCCGTACAATGAATGATATTTCAACTTCATTGGATTGTTCATTAATGGTTCCATAAATTAAAGTAAAATTTCTCCTTTCCCTCTATCATACTTTGAATTCGTTTGTACCACAGTACCGTCATTCTTACCATTATGAATAGATTCTAGTAAGAACGTAAAAGGTCACTCCCCTTCGCTACATTGATGTTCTGTTGCATCAATATCATTCACTACTATGAGAGTGTCTGACTCCTCATGACGTACTTATCACTTCGAATTACACTTATAGATAAGTACCTTGATATACACCAAGTAATCATAAGGTCTCACAGGGTCATCGCTTTTTCCTTAATATCATGCCAACTGACTTCACAATAGAAGGCCTATGTTATCGACTAGTTCATTGGTAACATAGTGAATAGACTTCCACATTTATCGCAATGTCGTCACACATTCTACTGCCGCACTTTCAGTTCACACTTCGTTTCGGCCTGATATTTCATCTACAGTTCTCTCGAATACTGCATCTCCTTCATAC
>NZ_JBHSEB010000124.1:0-603 GCF_042651925.1 Catenibacterium sp. GCM10023432
ATCTGCCTATGACTGATAGGAAATGATCTCTGTAAGTATTTCTTGATTTTATCCATGATAGTCTTTCCAATCTTTCTATGGTTAAATCTATACTCCTGCTCGTTCAGGAATAAAGGCATCTCTCTTTTGGTTATTCCGTGATATATCCCAGTAATATTATTCTTAATATTACCGATTATTATGTTTAACCAGAGTAGTCTATGATCCCTTTCTTCATAGCTAATCTTCTCATTCTTTACCTGTATTTCTTCTTTTAATGTATTAAAGCCTTTCTCACCATCAGTATTAAGTAATGAATCATTTGATAATAAACAGCACTGTTCTATGTTTTTCTTAAGTGACAGACCAGTATAATCATTGATGAGTCTTAACTTAATAAACCGGGGATAGTTATTCTCTTTATCTGTAGATAGAATGCCTAAAACAGGTTGCTGCTCACTTGCACGACCTGCTTTATTCTTGGATTTTGCGCCAATATTAAAGACATCTGCCTCATAAAAAAGGCTATTGAGCAACTTATCAGAATTACTTAATGACATAAGAATTCTACACTTGCTTTCTAGAAGAAGTGCAGTCTTGTAGTTAACGTCTAGTATTGAACAT
>NZ_JBHSEB010000125.1:0-1115 GCF_042651925.1 Catenibacterium sp. GCM10023432
TACCTCAGGTCAATGGTTTCGCCGCAAGTTTCTTTGTCTAATATCGTGAATCAAATCTTTGGAATAAGAAGTGTCTACATAGATTAGTCTTGAATAACTTTAACCATCTTCTTATAGAGATTTCCTGTCCAATAGCCTCAATTCTTTTTTTACTAAATATTAATTTTATTAACGACAATCAAAAATGTTGTCTAATAAGTTTAAGTCCTTTTATAATCAACTACATAAATCAATATGATCTGTCATAATACCCCATATAAAGCATGCAAGTTCTCTTGCAATAGCTGTTTTAGCTACATTATATTTTTTACCTCGCAAAATCATTCGATAGTATTTTCTTCTCAATCTTTCATTGGCTTTATCCGCATATGCTACTACTTCACTGCTGCATTTTTCCTGTCTTGATTTCAAATCTTTTGATTTAAATCCTACTCTTCCTCGTGTATAACCTTGTGCTGCTTCAACCAGTAATCTTCTTAAGTGATTATTCCCTGCTTTGGTGATTCCAAGCTTCTTTTCATGACCTCCTGATGAGTCATCTCCAGGAATCAAGCCTAAATATGCCGAATACATGTTTCCTTTTTTAAAACGATTGAAATCACTTGTTTCCACGATTAAAGATAGTGCAGTATGCGTTTTAATGCCAATCAAACATTGCAGCTGTTGCACTTTTTCTACATATTCTTCTTTTAATGATATTTCTTCAATTTGTCTGTCTAAAGTCTCTACACGATCGCATAGATGATTATATTCAATCATATATTCTTTCAATGTATCTTGAAGTAATGGTTCACTAAAAGAAACTGTATTTATCCAATCAATATGTTTTCTTGTCCAGTAACTTTTTCCTTCGAATTGTTTACCATTGCGTGTCAAAAACGCAATTATTTGTTGCTTAATGCTTTTTAAGTTTTCTTTTATATCATCTCTCATACGAATAAACTCTTTTACTGAATTGTCAAGTTCGGTAGGGACATGTACGGCAGAATATCCACCATAAGCCAAACATTCTGCAATCATCTTGGCATCACGATAATCGTTCTTAAGTTTTCTTCCACCTTTTTCAGTTTTCATGGTTGTTGGAGCCAGGATAACACATTCCACACCTTTCTCTT
>NZ_JBHSEB010000126.1:0-598 GCF_042651925.1 Catenibacterium sp. GCM10023432
CACGATGGTAAACTCCTGTTGCCTCATAAACAACACATACTTCTGTTTCCAGCTTCTTTTCCATCTCCCTGACAAGATTCACTATCTCATCAAATCCTTCTTTTGTATGCTTTATTGAACGTGAACCTGTATACTTCACATTCAGGTTCTTGAATGCCTGGTAATCTGATTTACCCTTAGAGACATCAATGGATACTATTGGGCCTTTCATAGATCATTCCTTCTTTCCTTTAATATTTGAAAGCATAACTTCCCGATTTATGACAATCTATTTTCGTCTTACATGCAGGCTCTATCAATAAATCAAAAGGCCTATTTGGATATAAACTGACTCATGTCATAATAGGAAGCAGAGAATTTTTCTTTACGAAATCACAACTGTGTTTCCAAAGCCCGATCTCTCTGCTTTCTTAAGTCTATTATAATGTATGCCTACAAAATAAAAGACTAGAAGTTAAATATAAGCAACCTCTAGTCAGTATGTTTATTTAGTGAAGAGAAGAACGATACATTAATAGTCATAGCTATCAATCGTTGTTTACGAGCTTACCTTATGGATGTCTCAAGTTATATTGATTAACTTCTCTTCAGTGATATG
>NZ_JBHSEB010000127.1:0-1460 GCF_042651925.1 Catenibacterium sp. GCM10023432
ATATTTCTCCAATGCTACAAGCAAAATAACCATCTGACCAAAATGTTTTTTTCCTTCCAATACTGTCTTGATAAGACCGAACTATACTTTTGCCATAAGTGGTATGCTGTTTCCTGCTTTATAATTTTGACAATATCGCAAACTCTATCTGCTGTATCGTAACTTAATAAGAAATGTATATGGTCTTTGTCAGTTTCTATCGCAATAATTTCGTAGCCACGTGTATTAGGTATATGGAGAATCTCTTGTTTAACATCATCGGCAATAGAGCCTTTTGGTAGTTGTTTGCGGTATTTGATTACAAGGCCTATATGTACTTTAAGGCTGTATTTTCGTGATTGTATCTACTATCCACAGTTCACCTCAAAATATAGATATTTCGCTATAAATTAAATATAATATATAGTGAAATATCTATGAAAGGAGTACATCTATGGAACAGATGACTATTACAGCTAAAATTCAAATAATCGCAGCTGAAACAGATAAGTTTTTGCTTAATGAGACTATGTCTGTTTATCGTAATGCCTGTAATTATGTTTCAGACTATGTATTCCGCACTCATGATTTAAAGCAGTTTTCACTTAATAAGGCTTTGTATTCTACATTACGAGAAAAGTTTAACCTTAAATCGCAGATGGCTCAGTCTGTTTTGAAGACTGTTATCGCCAGATATAAGACCATTCTTGAAAATCAGAATGAGTGGATTAAACCATCGTTCAAAAAACCTCAGTATGATTTGGTTTGGAACAGAGATTATTCTTTAACTCAAAACTGTTTTTCTATCAATACACTTAATGGTCGTGTGAAGTTATCTTATTTTTCAGATGGAATGTCTAAGTATTTCAATCATACGATTTATAAGTTTGGTACTGCCAGACTTGTAAGTAAGCATGGTAAATACTATCTGCATATACCAGTTACCTATGAGGTTGAAGAAAGTAATATTTCTGACATCTGCAACGTTGTAGGTATTGACAGAGGTATTAACTTTGTTGTTGCAACTTATGACAGCAACCATAAGTCTGGATTTGTTAGTGGGAAAGCTATTAAACAGAAACGTGCTAACTATTCCAAGCTTCGCAAAGAACTTCAAATGCGACATACGCCATCCTCAAGACGAAGACTAAAAGCTATCGGTCAGCGAGAAAACCGTTGGATGCAGGATATTAACCATCAGGTATCGAAGGCACTCGTTGAAAACAACCCAAAGCACACTCTCTTTGTATTGGAAGATTTGTCGGGCATTCGTAATGCTACAGAACGTGTTAAAACAAAATATCGTTATGTTTCTGTATCATGGTCTTTCTATGACCTTGAGCAGAAACTAATCTACAAAGCAAAACAGAATCAGTCTTCTGTTATTAAGGTAGACCCTCGCTATACAAGCCAGTGCTGCCCTTGCTGTGGACACGTTGAAAAGTCTAACCGCAATAAGAAGATACATCTGTTTACCTGCA
>NZ_JBHSEB010000128.1:0-1431 GCF_042651925.1 Catenibacterium sp. GCM10023432
CAAAGACACAAGAAGCACAAATTCTGGCAGACCTCTTGCAAGGGTTCTGACTATTGAGGAAGAGCTAGAAAGACTTAAACAGAAATGCGAAATTCTCCAGCAGGAGAACGATTTTTTAAAAAGAGTGAGATTTATCAACAGAAAGCAAATCTCAAAACTGCAGAAGGACAAACAGTAAGAGAGAAATATGAACTGATAGATAGAACTCTTGAATCACCTAGTAATAATCTGAGTGTCTCAGCATTATGTGATACTGCAGGTGTTTCAAGAAGCGGGTTCTATTCATGGAAGAAACGAAAAAGTTTCATAAGCGAAAAAGAAGAACAAGACCGTAAGGATTTTGAACTGATTTTAGAAGCACACAAGTTCAAAGGATATGACAAAGGCAGACGTGGTATTCATATGCGTCTTCTTCACATGGGCATTTTGATGAATCATAAAAAGATTTCAAGACTGATGAAGAAATACGGTCTATTCTGCCCAATAAGAAAAGCCAATCCTGCAAGAAGGATGGCTAAGGCAATGAAAACATCAAATTATGCAGATAATATTCTAAACAGACACTTCGAGGAGTACGGTCCTGGATATGTGCTTGAAACAGACATTACTTATCTATTCTATGGTCATAAAAGATCTAAAGCATATCTATCGGTGGTAAAGGATGGATTTACAAAGCAGATTCTTGCATATGTATTATCACCGTCTTTAGAAGTAGACTTTGTCCTGGAGACAATCAATCAGCTTTACAGTAAACATAAGCATAATATTCATACTGATGCTCTGATACACAGTGATCAGGGTGTTCATTATACAAGTATTAAGTTTATTGACTTACTCAAGAGCCTGGAAATCAGACAGTCAATGTCAAGAAGAGGAAACTGCTGGGACAACGCTCCCCAGGAATCCTTCTTCGGACATATGAAAGATGAGATAGGCAGATATACAGAGAATGCTGGCTCATACGAAGAACTAAAGGAAATAATAGATTCCTATATGGTTTATTACAACAATGATCGTTATCAGTACAATCTAGCCAAGCTTTCTCCAAATGAATACTTAGAATATTACATGACTGGTGAATACCCACTCAAACATATCGCTAAGGAGTCTGATGAATATAAGGAAAAATTCAGACAGGTAAGAAATAATCTTGATAGAAACTCAACGCTCGAGAAATTAGTAGCTATCCTTCAAAGAATAACTCATTTCAAACAGTCCATCAGATAATCTGCGTAGATGACTTCTGATTATATCTATATCATTATGATTTAATGATGCAAAGCCAAAATCATCCATCTTGGTGAATATAACAGTGCCATTAAAATAACCATCAGCATCATCTGGAAAAGACCTGTAAACAATAGTATGATCAGTATCATATACACTTAAATCCTTTACAAGAAGATAGACTGATGGATCATCATCAAATAT